>NZ_JANURN010000004.1:0-249030 GCF_030249855.1 Helicobacter zhangjianzhongii | reverse complement strand
ACAGCAATCGCCCTAGCCAAAGATAATCGCCTACCTATCATCGTGTGCAATATGTTTAAAGCAGGAAATCTCCTTGAGATCGTGCGTGATGGCAAGGGTGTGTTCTCTGTGGTGAGATAGGGGGATAGAGAGGGAAACAAATCTGCTTGCAGGATTCTTTAAGAAAACAAGCCCTAAACCCTAGAATCCACTTTTGCACTAGAGTCTGTCCCACGCCCTAAAAAGCCTAAACTAGATCCTATGGAGCTTAATCGGTGTATAAAGTAGATTGTGAGATATAATGCAAATTTTATGATGAGGTGCTTAGATATTGTGATGTAAAGGGCAAAACCAATTAGATTCTTGCGCTATCGCGCTATGTCGTTTGAACAAGGAGAGATGAAAAGATGAAGAGAGTGTTTGGCTTTGGCGTGGTGTTTATGCTCTATGTGCTGGGCTTTTTCTTGCTGCTTGGGAGTGCGTGGCTTAAGCAAAACTTCGAGATTGAGAGCTTTGAGCAGATCCTCTTCCATTTGCGCTTCCCACTCCTTGATACAGATTCTGCGATCGCGTGGTATTTCATCAAGGCTGTTGTGCTACCTAGCGTATCGTTTGCTATGCTTATGAGCTTTGCTCCTAGTTTCGTGCGATTTTTACGCGCACATAAAGAAGCTAGGCTAGGGCTGTGGCTGGGCTTTGGGGCTAGCTTTGTGGGCTTTGTGCTGTTTGTGCTAGTGAGAGAGCCTAGCTTTTTGGCGACTCTAGCAGTGTGGTGCTATCATTTAGCAAGCGCGTGCTGCTGCCTAGTATTGCCGCAAGCTTTGCTATGGTGTATGGGCTTAGGGCATATCGGTTTCTTGGTAGCCTAGGGTTTCGACTATCTTTTGGGGGTGTGGCACAAGGCGTGGTGGCGTGCGCGGTGCTTATAGTAGGGGCAAATGTGATGAACAACAAACTACACATCACAAGCTATATCGCCAAAGGCACACAGGAATACGGAGAGCTATATGAGAGCCACTATGCTATATCTAGTGAGCTAGCGCGCTTAGATTCTAGCCACCCACAAAATCTCATCATAATCCTAGCTGAATCCCTAGAATCCACCTTTAGCAACGGGGGGGGGGGGGAATCTCCTAGTCAAGCACCTTTTGGCGAGGCTATCCCACGCTTAAGCTCCCTAGCCCAAAAGCACATAAACTTTAGCCCCACGCACGCTATCGGCGGGCTAGTGCAAGTCGCTGGCACAGGCTGGACTATGGCTGGCACGATCGCTCATCTATGTGGCATACCTCTTACTATGCCAATAGGCGGCAACTCCTTTAGCAATAAATACTTTTTAGATTCTGCGCTTTGTGTGAGCGATGTGCTAGCCAATCACGGCTACACGCAAGCCTATCTATCGGGGCTAGATTCTAGCTTTGCCGGTATGAAGTATTTCCTCCAATCCCACGCCATATCCGTGCTAGATCTGCCGTATTTCCAGCAGACAGGCGCGATCCCAAGCCCCCTGCCACAAGAGCTGCAAGGATTCTGGGGATTGAAGGATTCTAGGCTTTTTGCCCTAGCTAGAGATATGCTCCCCACGCTTAAAGAGCCTTTTGCTCTCTATGTTTCTACCATTGATACCCACCACCCAGATGGCTTTGTCGATCCGCACGCGTGCGCTAGTGTGAGGAGTGATTATCAAGGGAGCTTTACTTGCACAGATATGCTCATAGCAGAGTTTATTGACTATGCGCAAAGTCTTTATGGAGATTCTGTGAGTATCGTGGTTGTAGGTGATCATTTATCGATGAAGACAGGCTTTTTCCCGCCCAATGTCTCTCGCTATGTTTTTGATCTTTTTATCAATCCCAAATTCACCGCGCCCTACACTCTAGAATCCACCAAATCCCGCACACTTAGCCACTTTGATATAGCACCGCTACTGCTGGATTCTGTGGGGATTAGGACTGAAGCCTTTGGGCTAGGGCGCAATCCTTTGTATAAGCCCACACTCCTAGAATCCACTTTTAGCCAAGAAGAGCTAAACGCCCTTATCGCGCAAAAATCGCGTATGTATGATAGCTTCTGGGACATAGGGCAAAAGTCCTACAATCTAATCAAGCCCAAGCTAGAGCCAAGCCCCATAAACCAAACCCAAAAACCAAGGAGAGACAATGACAAAACGCCGTAGTATTGTAGCTATCATAATAGGGCTAGTGATCTTAGCAGTCGCATTTGCAGGCTATCTTAGCAAGAAGTTTCATCTAAAAGAGCTTAGAGGTGATGTGCCTTATGCGATGTATTTGTATGCCAAGGGTGAGCAATGCCCCTTTAATAGCAGATCCCGCAACTTCACCCCGGTCCAAAACCCTCACTTCATCGCCCACGCAGGCGGAGCGATCATAGAAAATGGCAAGCCCTTAACCTATACAAACTCTAAAGAGGCACTGCTACAAAGCATAGGCTATGGCTTTTCTTTTATCGAGCTTGATTTGATGCTAGATTCTAGTGGGGGGATATTTGCCGCACACGATTATAGGCATTTTGCCGGGATCACGGGTGGGAGCTTAGCCCCAGATACACCACCAAGCAAAGAGCAAATCCAGCAAGCTAGAATCCACAATCACCTAACCCCACTTACCGCAGAGTCTATCACAGAGATTTTCCTAGCATATCCTAGAATCTATCTTGTAACAGATAAGCTAAATGACTTTGATGCCATTGCTTCACAGCTGCCATTTACTGATAGGATTTTGATCGAGGTCTTTTCTCTTAAGGGCTATTATGAAGCCAAAAGGCTAGGCTTGCTCCCTATGCTTTCTACCAGCGACATAGCCCTAGCCAAATCCTTAAAAATCCCTATGGTAGCCACGCACACAAGCACGCTACAAGACTCCGCTAAAGCGCAATTAGCCCAAAGCTACTTAGCCCAAGGCGGGTGTATAATGGCATTTTCTAGCAATGAAAAGTCCTTCATAGAATCTATCTTAGAGGTGAGTGCAAGTATGATTTATACAGATTATTTTGACATCAATACTAAGCAATGCAAGCTAGAAGAAGCAATGTGTAAAACTTACTAAGCGCGTGAAATTTTGGGGTAGGGCAGTTTAGGCGCAGTTTGGGTGTGCCGGGCAAGCGTGGTGGGGCAGTGAGATAATGCGAGATAAGTGCGATGGAGCAAGCAAGATGGGGCAAGCGTGGCTTGCCGCCTGCAAGAGCAAAGCTAGAATCTAGCTTTTGCCTATGAGTGTTTTTATGTATTGATCGACAAGATATAGGCTATTGCCGCTATTGCCGACAAGCTTGATTTTATCGACAATCCCGCGGAAGAGAGCTTCTTCCTCGTGCTGCTCGGCGACATACCATTGCAAGAAGTTAAAGGTAGAAAAATCCTTATGCGATAGCGTGAAATCCACAAGCTCATTGATAGATTTGGTGATACTAAGCTCGTGCTCATAAGTGCGTGTAAAAACATCAAGCAAAGATTCAAAGCTAGATTCTGGCTCTTTGATTTTCTGTAACTTTAGCTTAGAATCTGTCTCATTTAGGTAGGTGATAAGTCTTTTGGCGTGGTCGCTTTCTTGCCCAGCGTGCTCGAACAAAAACGCCCCCGCCCCATCGAAGCGGTGCGTATAGCACCACGAGCTCATACTCAAATACAAATTTGAGGCAAACATTTCTTTAGCGACTTGGTCGTTTAAACGCTCGATGACTTCTTTTGACAGCATTGTGGCTCCTTTTCATTTTTAAGTGGATTCTAGGAATTATAGAGAAAAATCCTTAAAATATTATTATAATCTATCTATTTATGAGAATCTAAGGTCCCCCCACAGACAAAGCGATTGCGCGAGAAAGTGCTTAGGCAAGCTTCTTGCGCTGCCACGCTCCTTTTTTATACGCGAGATAAAACAGCCCCGCACGGATATAAGTCTCTACAAAAATCATCACAAACACCCACCACACAGGCAGCCCAAGCCTGATCCCTAGCCACATCGGCGCGATACGCACGCACCAGATACTAAGCGCATTGATAAGCAAGCTTAGCTTTGTGATCCCAGCCCCCCTTAGCACGCCATCAAGCACAAACACCACCACCAGCGGCACCTGTGAGAATCCAACCGCTAGCAAATACCACGCAGAAATTGTGATGACCACTTCATCGTGGTAAAAAATCGCACTCAAAGGCTTGGCAAACACCGCCATAATCACCCCAAGCCCTCCCATAATCACGCAAGAAATCTGCAAGATAGTTTTATGCAGCTCTATGGCAGTTTGGATTCTATTAGCCCCTAGATTTTGCCCTGTGAGAGCCATAGCCGCGACCATAAAGCCAAATCCGGGCATAAAGGCAAAGGACTCTATACGCGCACCAATTTGACTCCCAGCTACTGCTAAATCCCCAAAGCCCGCGATGAATTTTATCGTCAGCACAAATGAGCTAAGTGTCAGCAGCCGCTCAAGTCCAGCTGGGATCCCTATGCGCAACGCCCTGCGCACATACGCACCCACCATAGCAAACTGCCACTTCACGCAAAAAAACTTCCCCTTTTTCCATACCAAAAGCGCAAAAAGCACAAGCTCCACCGCACTTGTAAGCACGCTAGCAAGCCCCGCCCCTACAATCTCAAGCCCCGCCCCAAAGATTAGTGCGATATTTGCCCCCACGCAAAATGCCGTGCTAAACACGCGCACGATAAACACGCTAATCGTATCGCCAATAGCAGCAAAGGCAGAGGTTATGATGTTTTTAAGCAGCATTGCAGGGATTGTCCAAATCACGATGTATAAAAAGTCCGCGGCAAGTGCGCTGGCTTCTTGGCTTATATCCATCCACGCAAGAAATGGCATAACCCCCGCATACGCAAGCCCCACAATGGGCAGCGCGCACACAAGACAGAGCGTGATAAGTGTGCTAAAGACTCTCTGTGCCGCTAGGCTATCGCGTGCGCCATAGAGCCTAGAGATTTGCGCATTTGTGCCGATATAAAACACCGCATTGATCGCAAAAAAGAGCATTATAAACTGCATACTCACAGATAATGCCACAAGATGCCACTCCCCAAACTTCCCCATAAAAAACACCCCAAGTGTTAAGACAATAATATCAAGCAAGGAGTTTGCCCCAGAAGGCACTGCTATGCGCAGGATCTTGCGTGCTTTTTGTGCGTAGGTGTAGGTCATACTCTGCCTTGATAGCTTGGGGTAGCTTGAATAGAATCTTTGCGTGTAATCATACTTCAAAAGAGCTAATCCCTTAACTTTACGAATCTAAGCTAGCCTTTATAGCTTATCAATTACAATCCAAGCTTTGCTTATATTATTACTAGGGGGTGATTATGGGTCTATCGCAGAGATTGGGAGATAGCTTTAAGCTTGTGCGTAGGTGTGGTATCTTTGTGTATGCGAGCTTCAAGTTAGCCAAAAGGGATAGGAAAAGCTTCTATCAAGCTTGTAGCACGCTCATTACCTACACGCAACGCTACCCTGAAGTGTGCGAGGCATATAGTCGCTGTGTGAAAACGCGTGTCCCGCGTATCGCTAATACAACTAACTTAATCACATATCTTGGGCTTATCCAGCCTGTGCGCTCCCCTAGCTTAGAGATCGTGCGTATAGGTGGGGTGGGTGATGGAGGGTATTGTATGCTGCTTCCCCCCCCCTACACGAGTTAGATTCTGGTAGTCAGCCCATAGCCCTATCACTAGGCGTATCTAGCTACGCACCTTGGGATTTGGAGATGGCAGATAGAGGTTATAAGGTGCTAGAGTTTGATGGCTCCATTGCCACCTCGCCTTATCCCAATCACCCTAATATCCAATTTAGCAAGCTTTTTGTCGGGGTGAGCGATAGTAAGCACACCATAGCTCTATCGCGCGTGTTGGCAGAATCTAGCCTTGATCCTAGCGCGCATAATATCTTGCAATGCGACATAGAAAATGCCGAGTGGGAGATTTTAGACACGATGTGTATAGATGATCTCACGCCTTTTTCGCAGCTTATTTTTGAGTTTCACGGGTGTGATCCAGATGATGAGCAAGGCAGTGCCATTCGCTTGCGCGTGCTACAAAAGCTTCGTGAGTATTTCACGCCTATCCACACGCATTATAACAACATCGCCGGTAGCACTCTTGGGGTGATTGATGATCTTGCCTATCCGTTTTGCCCATCGCTAGAGATAAGCTATTTGCGCAATGATCTTGTGCCAGATGATGCTAGGCTTGTATATGGGCTAGCAAGCCTAGAGATTGATAGCCCTTGCTCTGCTAATAAGCCTGATATACCGGTGATTTTCCCACCGCTTTCCCACTAGAATCCGCCTGCTAGATTCTATGTGCTAGGCTTGCTCCTAGAATCTGCCCCCCCAATATAGAAATATAGAAATATAGAATCCAGATTCTACTCGATGACAAACGCGCTAGGATCTAGCTTGCAGCCTTGCACAAGGTCTTTAAGATTGCTTCCTACGGATTTTAAAGCAGCATTGCTTACAAAGTAAAATCCAGCCTTTTCAAAAGGCACGACAAGCGTGCCATCTCTCCTCCTTGCACCAGCCTGTGCGCTATCCCGGTAGATATAGCGTGGGAGATACTCACTTGTATAGGTCTCAAAGGCTTCTCTGGCATTTTCTAGCAAGTAGTCTATGACAGCTTTAGCTAGGTAGCTGCCATTTCTCGCGTAGTGCTTCTCTCCATTGGGGAGACTTATGCGCGAGAGCTTGACAAAGGTCAAATCACTATCAAGGCTTTTTCTAAGCTCTCTTATGCGGTAGTCTTTGGGCAAGTCTTTAAATATCTCTATCTCACAAAAACTCTCCGCCAAATGCTGCGCCCTAGAAAGCACTTCGCTTATCCCCCAAGAGTCTGTGTTGTTGATAAAATAGTCGTTTAAGTGCAAGGAGCTATGGCTATCTAGTAGCTGGATTTTTTCATCATAGGATTTATTGCTAAGCTTTTGGTTTTGTCCTGTTAGGGTGAGATTTCCAAAGGTGTTTAGGTATTTATCTTCAAACTCGACATACTCTTCTCCCACCATATCGCGCCACTCTTGCGTGGGGCTTTGCGGGTAGAAATGCTCCACTTCTAGCTCCTCTTCTCTTGGGGGCTCGGCATTACTTAGCTTTTCTATCTCTAGTAGGATAAATTTGCATACACTTTTTAGGGAATACGCATTGCGCGTGGCAAACGCATCTTTTATGCGATCATCATTTGGGAAAATCCCCCTGCCAAATTGCTTGCCTAAAAATTGCTTGAGATTAGTAGCACAGACCTCTCCTAGACTATTGTATAGGGTATAAAGGATCCTATTAAGTGCCATAGTCGGCTCTTTGCACACACTTCTGCGCACATAGTAGCTCACTAGAATCTGCAAGATTTCATAGAAATCATCATAGCCTAGCCTGCCTTCTTCAAAGTCCCTAGCACAGCGCAGGACAAAGGGCTTTGCCACGCCGAATTTGATCTGCACTAAGATGCCAATAGCCTTGCGCAAATGCGCTAAGTCTTGCGATGAGACATCACTCCGTTCTAGCCCATTATGATGCCCTTCTAAAAAGACTTGATAGATCCTGCCATACCCGCGCATATCAGCCATAAGGGCTTCTATATCATTGGGGAAATGCTCTCTGTGGTGGGATTTTAGCAAGTAGTATATCTCGCGCTCCTCTTCTTTTAACCTATCTTCATAATAGATCCTTAGATAAGTGATGATAAACTCATTTAGATCTTTTACACCAAGCCACTCTTCTAAAGGGATCCAATATGTCTCATACAGCCAATCCTGCCTAGTAGAATCCTCTCCCATCATTAGGTAGTTGCGTATAAGATCTAGTCCTGTTAGCTGCACGCCTGTCGCATTGATACTCTCAAAGACTACTTGCGGATCATCATCGCCTAGCTCTAAGCCTATACCGACAATCTTTAGCCGTAGAAATGCCCTATAAATCTCCTCTATGGCATAGCCTTTTTGCAGATAGCTATCAAGCTCTTTTAGGAAAAATTGATAGTTCTCCTTAATCTTTGAGCTACCTTGTATATCTCTTAATCTATTTGACATCACAAGATCAAAGGCTTCTCTATCGCTTTTTATGGGCTTTAGGCGGAGCTTTTGCCCTCTTGTGAGACTTAGTAGCTTGGCTATTTCTTCTTTGATCTCATCGCTTGCCTTTGTCTCTATGGCTTTAAGCAAAAGCATCATTGTAGTGATCCTTTGCTGCCCATCGATTATGACAAATTCTTGTAGCTGCATTAGGCTATTTTCTTGATCTTTTAGGTGGATCACATAGGTGATAGATCCCATAAAGTGCGTTTTTTTGTTTCTAGAAATGCTAATAATATCTTCTAGCAATTTTGTGCAATTGTGCTTTTTCCAAGTGTAGTTGCGCTGATATGTCGGGATAGAAAACATCGTGCTTCCCATAGAGAAAAAGTCATTGATCGTGGATTGACTAGCTTTCATCACTTGCTCCTTTATAGATAAGCAAGCATTAAATCAAAAAAAAAAAAAACAGCTTAAAATTCGTGGGTTTGTGTTGCTTTCTTTAGAATCCAAAAGTGGATTCTAGGCTATGGATCGCCACGCGGATAAATCCGCTTGCGATGACAGAGATGTGGCTTTATCTGCTTGGCGATGATAGTGGGTAGGTGTAGCACAAAGCTTGTGATGAGAAAGAGTGAGTTGCTTGCTCGTGTAGATTAAGCTAGACATATCAGCGGTCGATGGATTTGTAAAAAGAGAAAGATAAGAAAATGGTGGAGTGTAGGGGGATCGAACCCCTGACCTCGACGCTGCCAGCGTCGCGCTCTCCCAGCTGAGCTAACACCCCTTGTGTGAGTAAAGATGGTGAAGTGGTGATCACGATTGGACTTGAACCAACGACCCCTACCATGTCAAGGTAGTGCTCTACCACTGAGCTACGCGATCAAAGCTTGGATTCTAGCGGATAAATACTTAATCTCTTATAAGATAGTGCATAAGCATAGGTGGCTATGGTGGATTAGCCACACTCTAGCGTGATAAATACTATCTCTGGGGGATTAAACACGCGCGGTAAGCGGTAGTTTAGGCTAAGACCACGCGAGATTACAAGATACTGCCTTTTGCTGGAGTCTAGCTCATAAAGCCCGCCAGCATATTTGGGGAAAAGCCCTTGATTAGGCGCGTAGAGACCATTGAGCAAGTAGGGTATGCGCACTTGTCCGCCGTGCGTGTGTCCGCTTAGGATTAGATTGATAGGGAGTGAGGAAAAAAGCTTGGTAAATTCCGGGCGATGAGAGAGCAAGAGAGAAAAATCCGCCCTAGAATCCGTCTCCCTAGAATCCACTTTTTGCGCATTTATGCTAGGCGTTGGATTTGGCATTGCATTTTGCGCTGTGGGGGTGGGGTCGTGCTGGCAAGCCCTTTTACTAGAATCCACTTTTGTAAAAGTGGATTCTAGGCTAGGACATTGATTAGCAGCAATGGTGCTTGCAACAAGCTCTTGCCACTCTTGCTCCCAGAATCCTCCCTGCCACTTTGCCTTATCCCACACGGCTTTATCTATGTGGCTATTGGGCTTACTATAAGTGCTGTAGTAAGGATCATCAACGCCAAAAATAGCCATATCTAGCCCCTTGATCCTAAGCCTAGTGCAAGGGTGGCTAAAATCTAGCACAGAGATATTGTAGCTTGCAAGCTTTTGCTTAATGGCTGCAATCTCTCCACTCCAAAACTCGTGATTCCCACTGACATAGAATTTGGGGATTGAGGCTAAGGGCTTTGATAGTTTAGTTTCTAGGCTAGAATCCAGCTTGGCAAAAAACTCCCACGCCCCTTGCATATCTTCTTCATCATCGATCATATCACCGCTTAGGGCGATTAGATCGACCTCTCGCTCTTGCAAGGCTTGGATAATGCTATCTTGATAGAATCTCCCAGAGTGCAAATCGCTAAGTAGGGCGATCGTGATTGGCTGCTTTAGCTTAGGGCAGAGATTTGCTTGGAGCTTGATGTGATAGTCTCTGTGCGTGAGTGGCGCATAGAGTGCAAATACCGCAAGCAGCAGGGACAAAAGCCCTGCTAGAATCCATAGCTTCATTCTGTAATGTCCTATTCTTTAATGCCCTACTCTTTAATGCCCTCTAGGGCTTCTAGGAGCTGGGCTTTGATGTCAGGGTCTTTTGCGATGTCTTTGGTGTATTGCACAAGATTTCTGCCTTCCTCATCTACTATGGTGGTATCTGCGCCGTTGCGGATTAGCGTTTTAAGGACTTCGACTTGGCTTGCTTGTATAGCAGAGATAAGAGGCGAGCAGGCAAAGGCACCTTTATGCTGTGAGCAGGAGAGATCGCCATTGATATTTGCGCCTTTTGCAAGGAGTGATTCTATCATTTGTGTGCTGCCGCTTGTGCTTGCACTCTGCAGGGCGTGCGTGAGATTTGCGCCACGATTGATTAGGGTTTCTATGACTTCTTCTGCTTTGCTAGATTCCTGCTCTTTTGCTGGTGATAAAAGCGCGACATCAAGGGCGTTAAGCTCGGTTGGCTCGCCGTTTTCTAGTAATGTCGCGTGGATATTTGCCCCAGAATCCAAAAGTAGCTCTACAAGCTCTTTTTCGTGGTTGCGTGCGGCATAGATTAGAGGGCTTGTCATTTGGGCAGGATCAAGATCTGCTCCTGCTTGGATAAGGAGCTTGGCTATATCGATTAGGTTGTTTTGGCAGGCGAGAGTTAGGGCGGATTCTTTAGGGTCTTTGTCATAAAGCTCATTGATATTTGCGCCTTTATCAAGGAGTGCAGCAATGATCTCTTTGCGAGGGGGGTTGGCTTGGATAGCATAGATGAGTAGCGGTAGGCTTGATTGATCTTTGGGGTCTGGCACGCTATCTAGGGTGATAGATTTTTGCTCTAGGAGCTGCTTTGTAGTGTGGCTAAATCCTAGTGCTATGGCATAGTGCAGGGCTTGTTGATATTGGGCTTTTGCTAGGGCATTAAGCAGTCTGCGCTTTTTGTCAAAGATCTCGCTAATCTCGCTAGAATCTGGGGCAAAAATGGATTCTAGCGCGCTTTTGGGGATTGTTTGTATTGCTGGGTCATCAGCTAAAAGAGCTTGCTGATAGGGTGTGCTAAGCTTGGCAAATATCTGGAGAAACAAGCTGCGCAGGTAGTTTTGATAGTCTGCTTCACCTAGGGCGATTATATCGCGCTTATGGACTACGCCTTGCATATCATCTATGGTGATTTGGATCCAGTTTGGGTTGCTAGCATCAGTGCCTCCAACTATGCTTGTAAGCAAAAAATCACTTTTATAAAGCTTGGCGATTTGCTCGCCATTTGGCGATTGACGCAGGCTTGTGAAAGGACTTTTTCCCACAAAGCTCGCGCCTTGATCGGCATAGGCAAAGAGAGCAAACACACATACAAATATCATATATTTACATATTTTACACATACACTTCTCCTAAATTGTAATAATATCAATAACCCGCGCGGCATTTGTCTGTGACGGTGTGGGGGGCTTGTTTGGCATTGGGAAAGGCTTGGCATTGCGCAAGATTGCGGTGAGAAACTGCTCATTATGCCTTGCCCAATATGCATAATCACACACAAGGATCAAGCGTTGTTTAATGCGGCTAATAGCGACATTAAGCGCGTAAGCGGCGTTTAGATTCCTAGAATCTGTGAGATGATGATGAAGCATAACGGGTGAGAATATCACGCTCTCAAACTCCTGCCCTTGCGAGCCGTGGATCGTCCAAGTGTGTTTATAGGGGATTTGGTATTGTGAGAGTAGCTTGCGCTGATTGACAAAGGGCGTGATGATAGCTGTGGAGCTAGATTGCTGCAAGAGTGTGGGGAAAATCTGCGCGATGACTTGGGCTTCGGCGTGGCTGCTTTTGTCTTGGCTTGGTGAGATAGGGGTTTGTGCTTTGCAGTCGATGAAGTATAGCTCGGTCGGGCTTGGCTTGCCTGATAGATTATTGCGATAAATGTGGTGGTCAAGGATTTTGGCGAGATTATCGCCATAGCGGTGGGTCTTGCGGAGGATATTTAAGCTTGTGCGCGTGAATTGCAGGGGGCTTGTTTGGGATTTGCTAAAAATGCTAGCATTGCTTGAGAAATGCTCTTGTGTGAAAAAATCTTCTATAAACAATGCCGATAGGTTAAAGAGATTTGCCCACGCTTTATCGCCGTGCATACGAGATGTGGGCATTTCGCAAATAGGCATAAGCTGCTTGTGGTCGCCTAGTAGGGTAATGGGTGTATCTTGCGTGCAGAGTGGCAGAGCTTTGATAAGCGGGGTGAAAGCGCACTCATCTAAGAAAAAATGCGCAAACTCTACATCAAGGCTTGGATAACGCTTGATGAAAGCATCCATAGTCATACCAATCACCAAAGATTCTTTTAGGCGTGATTTTATGCCCACAGAGCCAAAGAGACTTTGGGGCTGCTTTTTTTG
Organism: Helicobacter zhangjianzhongii; assembly: GCF_030249855.1. NCBI lineage: Bacteria > Pseudomonadati > Campylobacterota > Epsilonproteobacteria > Campylobacterales > Helicobacteraceae > Helicobacter > Helicobacter zhangjianzhongii. Next base: position 236,634 of record NZ_JANURN010000004.1, on the reverse strand, counting down.
CAGGATTTGTGGGTCGCATACTTCGGTGTATTGCTCCATAAAGGCGTTGCTAGGGGTGCCAAGCCGCAAAATCATCGCGCGATTGATATTTAGGGAGTCAAACTTTTTGATAAGAGCTTTTAGCACCTGCTCTAATGCGGAGTTTGTCGGGGCTAGCACGCATACGCGCGTGTTGTTATAGACATAGTGCAAAAGTGCTTCAAAAAGCACCACCTGTGTTTTGCCACTACCTGGTGCGCCCCACACATAGCTAAATGGCTTGCTAAGAATGTCGCGCAAGGCATTTGCCTGCTCATCGCTTAGGTATGAGGGCGTGGTGATGGTGCGATAGGCATTTGTGGATTCTGGCTTTAAGCGAGCAAACATAGGGGTTTTCGCTGGGATCGCAAAGGAGTTTTTTTGCTCAAAAAATGTGGCGAGATTTTGTATAAGGAATTTTAAATCGCTAAAGATTTTTAGATGATTTTTATGCTTTTGCACTTCATTAAACAAGCTAGGATCTAGGCATTCTATGGAGAGAATTTGGCTTTTTTCATCATAGAAGCACACGCAAAATCCACGCTCTTCACTAAGTGGCATAGGAGTGCGCGAGCTGATTTGGATCATCAAAGAGTCGGTGTTAAGCACCTTTGCTTTGATACGGAGCTGAATGTATGGATTATCAAAGGCAACTTGCGCAACTTGTAATTCCTCGCAGCCTAGATTATGCTCTTCAAGATAAGCGTAATAGACTTTGCAAGATTGCAATAAGGCGTGTTTGATGGCGTGCATTTGGCTTAGTTATGCAAAAACTTCATCGATCTCATAGAGTTTGGGAGGCTTATTTGCAAGCCAGATAGCGCACGCTAGCGCACCCTTGGCAAATGTCAAGCGATTGGTTGCATTATGTGTAAGCTCGAGATATTCTCCATCTAAATAAAACCCTACGCAATGTCTCCCTGCCACATCGCCACCGCGCAGCGAGATGATACTTAGCTCGCCATCTTTGCGCGCGCCTTGGGAGATTCTATCTGTTACTAGGATCTCCTTTAAGGGGCGATTGCGTCCTTTGGCGCAGGACTCTGCTAGGCTTAGGGCTGTGCCACTTGGGGCATCTTTTTTGTATCGATGATGAATCTCGCTTATCTCAATATCTGCTTGTGTGAGTTTGGCTGCTACTTGCTCGACCACTTGCCTTAGCACCGCTATGCCAAGGGACATATTAGAAGCATAGAGCATAGGGACGCGTTTGGAGCAAGAATCTATAAGCGCGAAGTCTTGCTCATCTAATCCGGTAGTGCCTATCACGCAAGGGACAGGAGAACTGCTAGATTCTAGTGCTTGCAGCAGTGCATTAGTCGCTTCTTTTGAGCTAAAGTCAATGATAACATCACAGCATTGTATAAATGCGTTAAAATCGTTTGTTACAAAGCTACCTTCTGGCAGGCTAAAATCTAGCTCCTTGCGGACAAACACCGCACCGATCTCGATATTTCTATGAGCTTTTGCCTCTTGGATAATCAGTTGCCCCACGCGCCCACTCGCGCCAAAAATCCCTACTTTTATCATTGATATTCCTATCTTACTTCCTATCCTAATGGAGAGAGTCTAAATAAGCAATCGCCTGCAATGCAGCAGCAGCTCCATCTCCAGCAGCACATACTACTTGCTTTGGTGCGTTTATGCGTATATCTCCAGCAGCAAAAAGCCCGGGGACATTTGTCTTCATCGACAAATCCACAATGACAGAGTTATACTCATCACACGCGCACAGCATAGAGCCATCATCTTGTCGCAACACTTGCGTATTCACATCATAGCCCACGAAGATAAAGACCCCCGGCACGGATAGCTCTTGGCGTTGTTTTGTTTGAGAATGCTCGATCACAAGCCCGGTTACACCGCTTTGATCGCCTTTGACCTCTATGGGTGAAAAGGGCGTTAAAAACTCGATTTTATCGTTGCTTTTGGCGTGCTCTAGTGTGATTGGAGCTGCGCGGAATGTATCTCTTCTGTGGATAAGATAGACTTTGCTACACATTTTTGTGAGATAAATAGCTTCTTCTACGGCAGTGTCTCCACCTCCTATGACAGCCACCTCTTTGCCTTTGTAGAAAAATCCATCGCAAGTGGCACAAGTGCTAACACCCTTGCCCCAAAGCTCGCTTTCTCCTGCGATACCTGTGCGTTTTGGGCTACCTCCAGTGGCTAAGATCACAGATTTTGCTTCTGTGGTTTTGCCGCCATCGTGGTGGATAGTGAAATGCGCTCCATTTTTGGTGATTTGATTTACTATAGCCATTTCGTGTTTGAGACCAAAGCGGAAGCACTGCTCCTGCCAAGGCTCCATAAAATCCAAGCCACTTTTAATTTCTTTGATACCGGGGTAGTTTTCTATCTCACTACTTCCTGTGATTTGCCCTCCGGGCATACCTTTTTCAAATAACACGACATCTTTGATGCCACCTCGGGTTGCGTATAATCCAGCAGATAGCCCAGCAGGACCACCACCAATAATTGCTATATTGATCATTGAAAACTCCTAGAATAAGCCCCTTGTTTGCCAAGGGGGAAGAATGTAAAAGGTAAGACTAAAGAAGAGCGTTGATTTTGTCAGCCAAGACAGATTTTGGTGTAGCACCTACAACCTGATCGATAACCTCACCATTTTTCATAAACAAGATTGTAGGAATACTGCGGATACCAAATCGTGCGGCGAGATTTTGCTCTTCATCGGTATTGACTTTGCAGATTGCAGCTTTGCCCTCAAATTCATTTGCAAGCTCTTCAATCACAGGGGCTAGCATACGGCACGGACCGCACCAAGTAGCCCAGAAATCCACAAGTGCTACGCCGCTTTTTGTCTTCTCATCGAAATCAAGTTCTGTAAGTTCAATATATTGTCCCATTTTTTCTCCTTGTATGTGGGTTGGCAAGGATTATACAACAAGTAGTGTAACATTTTGGAAAATGTCTTTGGGATTTTGCATTTCTTAACACATTTGTAATGCATTGTTACGCATATAAGCACTTTGGGCTACCTAGTAGGCTATTTGGTGGGCTATTTTGCTAGGATAAAATTCGCTTCTTTGGTAGTCCAGATTCTATTTTGGTATTGGATTTGTCTATCGCGCATAGATTCGCTAAAGAGTGTTTTAGAATCTTTTGCGATAGTTCTTAGCCCAAATTCTACGCCAAGCGATGTAGCATAGCTCACCCAATCATAACGCAAATTAGTATTGAGCAAAGAGGCATATTCCATAAGATTAGTATCGATCGTGCCAATGGAGCTTGCGACAAAGAGATTTTCACGCGCCTTTGGCGAGGCTAGCTGCAAGATTATGGGGCTAAAGTTGATTTGCGTGGAGAGATAGATTCTAGGGGTGTCTTCGTTGAGTTCAATTTGCGAGAGGATTAGCCCTGTCTTTGGCGCAGAAGTGTTGAGAATAAGTGCTGCACCGGGAAAGTAAGAAGTTTCTTTTTGTAGTGTTTTGTTAAATTGCGAGGCTTCTTGGTTGCTTAAAGATCGCTGGTGGATAATGTTGCCATCAAGCTCTGTAAATAGCGTGGTTAGATAGCTTCCTATCTGGCTATCATCAGCATATTCGATAAGCGGCATATCTTGCATAAGCGGTTGCAGGGCTTGAAACTGCTCCTTATAGCTTATCCCGCCAAAGTAGAGATTTTCAGGCAATTTATCAATAATATCTTGAGAGAGGCGTTCTTTATTGATTGTGGGGATATAGGTGGGATAGATTAGGTTGTCATAGTCGATGAGATTTTGCACGCCTGTGGGTCCAAGCATAGCGATGACAAAGTTTGCATTACTTTGGATAATGCGCAAATAAGTGGATTCTAGGTTAGCCTTGCTTTCATCAATGCTATCAAACACCTGAAAATCAAAGTCGATATTACGCGCGATAAGATAGGCTAGGATCGTATTTGCCACGCTTACAGAATACCGCCCTACCATTTGCTTAGGGATAAGAAGCGCGATCCTAAAATGCTCGCCATTGCTAGGGTCCTGTGGCTCTATACCACTTAGCTGGGCTAGGGCTTGAGAGAAATAGTGCAAGACTTTTTTGTCTGTTGTGTTGGTATTGAATTTGGCTAGAAACGAAAAGATATAGCCATTAGTGTATAGCTTTTTCAAGCAGCCATCGCTGCAGCTATGCTCATCGATGTCAAGGATTTTTTCTTGGGGTGGTGGGATCGGGGATATGATAGAGCTTTTTGCGAATAGATTTTGGCTCATAAGCCCTAGTGCAAGCATAAAAGTCAGTGTCGTTGTGATAAATTTCAATCCTATCCCCTTTATGTGATGTCTAAGTAAAAATCCTAGCATAATTTATCTAAGAGATATATCGGTAGCTTAGGGCTTCTAAAAAGTGCGATTTAGCAATGTCCTTGGCATTGTCCAAATCAGCGATCGTGCGCGAGAGCTTTTTAAGCTTTTGGATCGCGCGGTGCGAGAGGTTGAATCGCTCTCTTGCTTGGAGCAAGATTCTTTGCGTGGCATCATCTAGGATACAGATTTCTTCTACCTCGCGCTCACTTAGCTTGCCATTTAGCCTGCTTTGTCCGCGCTGCTTTTGCGCGCTAAAGGCGTGGAAGACCATTTGCTGCATCGTGGCAGAATCTAGTGAGGGCTTGGGGTCTTGCTCGTTTTCTTGCATTTGCACAAAGAGATCTATGCGATCTAAAAATGGCTCGCTAAGGCGCGATTTGTAGGAGCTAATGTCTTTTGGCGTGCAGCGGCATTCTTTAGAGGGGCTTAGGAGATTGCCGCAGGGGCAGGGATTTTGCGCTCCTACAAATAAAAACGCCGTAGGGTAGCTGATCTTGCTATGCACGCGCGAGACTACAAGCTCGTTGTTTTCAAGTGGCTCGCGCAAGGATTCTAGCACCTCTTTGCCAAAATGCGGTAGCTCATCAAAAAACAATATCCCCTGATGGGCTAGGGCGATCTCGCCGGGCTTGGCTTCATTTTGCGTAGCAGAGCCTAGGATAGAGGATTTTGACGCGCTTTGATGTGGTGAGCGGAAAGGGCGCAGTGGCGTGTAGCTGGGCTTTTGCGCGCTTAGGGCTTGGAGCTTGACGCTCTCTATCATCTCTTCTAAACTCATCGGCGGCAATATATAGCGCAGGCGTTTAGCAATCATACTTTTCCCGCAGCCCGGACTGCCTTCATAGAGGATATTGTGGAATCCACTTGCGGCGATGAGTGCCGCTCTTTTGGCGATCTCCTGCCCCTTTACTTCGATAAAATCTAGCGGGAACTCTCGCTCGTAGTAGTAGTCTGTATCGCCAATATGGATCGTATCAAAGTTTAGTGTAGTTTGTGTCTTAGCAGGGGTGGATTCTGGGGACTCTAGGATTTGCAATGCTTCTTGCAAGCTGCTTGCATAATAAATTTGCAAATGTGGCAAATGGCAGAAAAGCTCTTGCCCAGAAGTAGGCAAAATCACCTTGGCATTTTGGTGGCGCAGGGCGATTTCAAGCAAAAGTGGATAGATATTGTCATTATAAGTGAGTGTGCCATCTAAGGCTAGCTCGCCAAAGGCAAACCACTCTTGTGTATCTATACCCTTTTTATGCAAGGCAATTAGCAAAGCTATGGGCAAATCAAAGTGGCTACCGGATTTTGCTAGATCGGCAGGGGCTAGGTTGATAGCGATTTTTAGCGCGGGGAAGTGGAAGCCTATGTGGTGCAGCGCGCTTTGGATTCTCTGCTTGCTTTCTTGGATTGAGCTATTGGCAAGCCCTGTGATGACAAAGGCAGGCAAAGCACGCACGAAATTTGCCTGCACTTGGACGATCTCTCCGCCGATACCATTTCTTGTCGCACATAGAATCTTATTGACCATATTTATCTCACTTTGTATTACTAGAATCTATATAGCACGCTTGCTTTATAGATCTGCTCATAAGTAATGCCCTGGGCGATAGCTTGTGGAGCGGGGATGGCTGCTGTGCTTACATCTATATGCAGCACGACATTTTTGAGCCGTTTGGCGCATAGATAGCCTAGCCCATAGCCTAGTAGCGCACCTGCGATGACTTGCAACGCCGTGTGCCGCTCGCTTGTTATACGCGATATACCGACAGAAGTAGCAAGCAGTGTAGTAGGCAGCCCAAGCTTCCAGCCATAACGCTTTTGCATAAAGCCTGCTGCGCTAAAGGCTGATGAGGTGTGCCCACTTGGGAAGCCATCAAAGGAGCCGTTATTGGGGCGTTGGCTAATGCCAGCTAGCCTGTCGTTTGCTCGAGATATGCCTACAAAGGTGTATTTGCTTGCAAAGGTGATGGCAAGTGTGCTGCCTGTGCCAAGGGCTAGCTGGGCTACTCCGTGGTAGTCTTGCCTAGCTAGGGCATACGCCCCAGCCATTAGCGGGAGAAACTGAAACACATCGCCCCACGATTCAAAAGCATCGCCGGGCTTTGCGTGTAGGCTTGGCACACAAAGTCCGCAGAGTGCGCACACAAGCACTACGCGCTGGCATAGGCGAGAAAAGTGGATTCTAGGGCAAAATAGCACAGCAAAACTTCTAGGGCGCATTGTAAAAGTCCTTGATAGAATCTATCCTTGTGTGCGTGTGCAGTAGTGCCATATCCGCTAGAATGAGAGCTAGCATACTCTCACACACCACACTTCCGCGCACTGCGATACACGGGTCGTGGCGTCCTTTTAGGCTTAGATTTTTGGGCTGTTTGCTCGTATCGATTGTCTGCTGGGGGAGAAAAATGCTAGGCGTTGGCTTGAAATAGATCTTTATGCGGATCTCTTCACCTGTCCCAATCCCTCCTAAAATCCCCCCACAATGATTGCTAGTAAAGCCACTAGAATCCATATTGTCATTGTTTTGACTCCCTAGTCTTGTGCTAGATTCTATGCCATCGCCTATTTCTAGGGCTTTGACACCATTTAACCCCATCATCATAGCCCCAATCGCCCCACTAAGCTTATAGTAAAGTGGCTGCCCTAGTCCTTTGAGCGCACCATTTGGGCTAAAGGCTCGCACAAGCGCGCAGCCACCAATACTATCGCCATTTTTGCGTGCTTCTAGGATAGCGTGCTTTTGGGCGGATTCTACGGCTTTATCTAGGGCGAAAATCTCGCTTGTTTTTGCATAGGCAAAGTCGATATTCTCGCCCTTGTGTGTCCCTATGTGTAAAATCCCACTCTCACAAGTGATGCCAAGCTCTTGCAAAAGCATTTTGGCAAACGCCCCACTAGCCACGCGCACAGCACTCTCTCTAGCAGAGCTTCTGCCACCACCGCGATAGTCTCTAGCCCCATATTTTTCGTGGTAGGTAAAATCTGCGTGTCCGGGGCGGAATATATCTTTGATCGTTTCATAGTCTTTGGACTTTGTGTTGGTATTTGGGATAAAAAGCGCGATAGGTGCGCCGGTGCTTTTGCCATCAAACACGCCGCTTAAAATTTCTACTTTATCTTCTTCTTTGCGTGGTGTGGCATAAGGCGTTTGCCCGCCTTTGCGCCGCTGCATTTGCGCCGCTAGCAGCGCGGTGTCAATCACTATGCCAGCTGGGAAGCCATCGATCACACAGCCTACGCCTAAGCCGTGAGACTCGCCAAAAGTGCTTATGCGTAATGCTTGCCCAAATGTATTCATAGCTTTGCTCCTTGCTTCTTTGCATTGCGTGGCTTGGGGGAGTCTTGCGTGAGCTTTTCATACGCGATTTTTGCGCAAGCTTGCTCGGCAAGCTTTTTTGAAGTGCCAGAAGCCGTGCCGTATTCGATATTATCAATAAGGATTTGCATTGTGAAACGCTTTTTATGATCGGGTCCTTCTTGGCTTAGGAGCTTATATATAGGCAGCACGCCAAAGCGTTCTTGTGTGATTTCTTGCAAGGTGGTTTTGTAATCAAGGGCTAGATCTTGGATTTTCATATTGGGGTAGTGCTTGGTAAGGATATGATAGACAATTTTGCGCGCGCAATCAATCCCTGCTTCTTTATAGATAGCTCCAATGATCGCTTCAAAGGCATTGGAGAGCAGAGAGTCCTTATCTCTGCCGTGGTTTTGCTCCTCACTGCTTGAGAGCCGCAATAAAGAGCCGATACCATAATCGCGCGCAAAAATGGCGAAGCTTTTTTCATTCACAAGGCTTGAGCGCATTTTGGAGAGCTTGCCTTCGTTGTATTTAGGGAAGCGATCAAAGAGATATTCCCCCACAAGCAAGTCTAAAACCGCATCGCCTAGGAACTCTAAACGCTCATTATTGCTGGATTTTATGAAGCTTTTGTGTGTGAGTGCTTCAAGCAGCAAGGACTCATTTTTAAAGCTATATCCTAAAAGCTGCTGCAAGCGTTTAAGAGAAGTCATCATCACCCTTTACTAGAATCCACTTTTACATATCAAGCAGTGTTTTTGGTGTTTCAATATGCTGTGCTAGGTTTTGTATCTGCTGTGCTTGAGATCGTGCAATTCTATCACATTCTTCATTGAGTAAATCACCATTATGCCCCTTGATCCATTGGGCTTGGATAATGTGCTGCTCTTTTAGGGCGATGTATCGCCGCCATAAATCGGGATTTTTCACTTCGCGGAAGTTTTTGCGTATCCAGCCGGGGAGCCACTCGTTAATGCCTTGTGCGACATATTGGGAGTCTGTGTAGATTTTGATACGGCAGGGCTCTTTTAGCACCTTTAGGGCTTGTAGCACTGCCATAAGCTCCATACGATTGTTTGTCGTATCTGGCTCGCCACCTTGGACAATCTTTTTGATACCTTTATAGAGCAAAATAGCGCAGTAGCCGCCAGCTCCCGGATTGCCAAGTGATGAGCCATCTGCATAGATTGTAAGATCTTTCATAAGTTCTGCCTTTGTGTGTGGTGTTTGATGATTTTATACACGAGATCCATTTCTCCCATTTTCGCGCAAATAGGGCAGCGATAGGAGTCAAATGGGAAGAGATTTTTACAATGATGACATCGATATTCAAAGCTTAATTCACCCCGTTGTGTAGAATGCTCCGCAAGCACGCGCAGCACTTCTAGCTCAAAGATTTCTATGCAAATCCTAGAATCCTTGGCGGGGTTGTTTGGAATTTGGGCGTTGTGGGTAGAAATCCTAGAATCCACTTTTCCTGCCGCCTGCGAGTTGCTATCAAGCACATTTTCTGTTTTTTTGTTCTGCGGCTCGTGTAAAATTTCGGCGTTTTTATCAAGCACGACTTCAGCCTGTTTGCTCTGCGATTTTTCTACATTTTGAGCGTTTGTATCAAAAGTGGATTCTAGGTTTTTTATACTTTTAGCATTGTCCCTAGAATCCACTTTTTGTATTTTTTGGGCGTTGTTGCTTGTGGATTGCCACGCCGACAAGTCGGCTCGCAATGACGATGAAAAAGCTTCATTGCTAGAATCCACTTTTGCACAAGAGCTATTTTCTTTGTCATTGCGAGAAAATCCGCAAGGATTTTCGTGGCAATCCATTTTTTCTTTAGAATCCACTTTGTGCGTTTGTGTGGCATTGTGTGAAAAAGTGGATTCTAGGCTTTGTGTCTTTGTCTGTCTAGAATCCACCGGTGTATAAAATCCTTTGGCGATAAAGACTTGCAAAATATCTGGGCGCGATTTAAGTCTCTCAAATGGCACTTCTGCCTTATCGCATCGCCATAAAATATCTAGGCAAAATGTGATTGTATGGAAGCGCGCAAGCTCCTCCCAAAATCTCTCCCTATCATAGATGAAGAGATATTCTAGCACCAAGCGATTGATCTGCCCACTAGATCGCATAAGGCTTATGATTTCTCTATGCTTTTTATCTAATGGTAGCAAGGAGTCTTGGGAGAGAATCATAAAGTGGAGGTATTGCTTCATCTGCCTTAGCTCTCGCTCTTCTTGGGCATTGAGCTCATCTAAGCATTCAAGCGTATCAAGGGCTGCGCGATATTCTCCCATATTTTCGTGGGCGCGCATTAGATAGCTTAGGATTTGGGTGTTTCTGGGGTGGGTTTTTAGAATCTCAAGAAAGATATTTTTCGCCCTCTGCAAAAAGCCTGCATCAAAATAAGTAATGCCCAAAGATTCTAGGATAATGATTTTTTCCTGTGGATTGCGCGTGGTATCAAGCAGGCTTAGGTAGATTTTGATCGCCATAGCACTATCGCCGGCTTTGGCGTAGGTTTTAGCAAGCAGTAGTAGGGGTGGGGTGGGGTTTTTGGCTAGGTGGAGAAACTCCACTAGCTCATCGCTTAATGCGCTGCCATCGTAGGATTTGGTGAAGTTTTCTAGGGCGATTTGACGCTTTTTAGCGCGGTAGCGATTGCGCCCATAATCTGCAAATACCAAAATCACAATAATGCCCACTAAAATAGTGATCCCAAACAAAGGATCGCGATACATAGTAGCTAGATAATCAAGCATTATAGTCCTTTGTGGTTGGGCTGTCTTGGTGTGTGCAAAAGTGGATTCTAGTGCCTCTAGCATAGATTGCCTCTAGGCGTGTAAAAGTGGATTCTAGTGCTAGCATAGCCACACACTTGCCTATGTCTTTGTGGGCGGACTCTAGCGCGCTAGATAGGATTGCTAAGGCTAGGCTATTTGCGGACATATTCGATATGGGCTTTTTGCTTGATTTTTTCAAAATATTCACTCAAGATTTGCTCTTGGTGGTCTTGGGCGAGCTTTTGGGCGATGAAGTTTTTGGCTTCTTCAAAGCTCATCGCATTTTCACCGCTTTTATCCTGCACCAAAAAGGCGACATAGCTGCCATTACCCGCGTCTAAAATAGGGCTAAACTGCCCTGTTTGTAGCTGGGAAAACATCTGTGCGATTTGCGGATTTAGCATACTTAGTGTGAGAGTTTCGGGGGTTTTTTCTACACCATTTAGGGTTAGGCTTGTGTTGGCTATGGCGCGTTCAAGGAGCTTTGGGTCTTTGGAGCTATAACGGATAGCTTGCACTTTGGTCGCTGTTATAAACTCGCTTTTGTGCGTGTCGTAATACTTGCGCATAGTTTCTTCGCTAGAAGTGCTTGATGATAGCAAGATATTGCGCATAAGCTCGCGCGTTTGGATTTGATCTTTGAGCTTTTGCTTGTAGGATTCTGTGGATATGCCTTGCTGATAGAGAGCTTGGATAAACTGCTGGTAGCTAAGGTTGTTTTGTGCGGCGATAGATTCCATCTCTTGCTCAAGTCGCATATCATCAATGGCGATATTAAGTCGCTTGATTTCTTGGTCTTTGAGTCTTTGGGCGATCAAAATCTCTTGGGCTTTGTCCTTGGAGATGTGCTGCTTGGCACTTAGGCTTTGTATCTCATAGAGCGTGATGGGGTCGTTATTGACCTTTATGGCGATCCCGCCTACTATATTGCTTGGTTGGTTGCTTGCTTGGGGCTTGGGAGAATCTTGTGTATCGCCTAGAGCAAGGCTTACACACATAAGCAAACAAGCCAGCATAGCCTTAGGGTGGAGAGATGATAGCATTGGAATCCTTGTGGGTTTTGTTTGTGGATTCTAGCATATTTTAGATATGGGTTTGTTGTTTTAGCTAGTGGTGTTAGTTTTGGTGCGATTCTCAAACATTTTTAAGTCAAAAATCCCTACAATTTCTCCCCTAAATTTGACTAGATTCTAGGGATTTTGAGAGATCTACAATATGACACACACAAGCACACAAAAGTCTTCATCAAAGGGCATTTTCGCGCTTGCTTTAAGCGCGTTTTGTATGGGGGTTACAGAGTTTATTGTCGCAGGGATTTTGCCTGATATTGCCACACATTTTATGATCTCACAGCCTGTGGCTGGCTGGCTTGTAACCATCTATGCCATTGGCGTGGTGATTGGCGCACCGATTTTGACAATCCCCATAAGCAGCCTTGATCGCAAATATCAGCTTATGCTAAATCTCTCTATCTTTTTGCTAGCAAATCTTATTGTCGCTATAAGTGATCATTTTTATCTCACGCTTTGTGCGCGCTTTGTGGCTGGCTGTATGCACGGCGTGTTTTTTGTCATCGCTACCATTGCTGCGATCAAAATCGCCAAAGAAGGGAAGCAAAACACCGCGCTAGCCCTAATGGTCTCTGGGCTTACGATCGCGCTTGTTACAGGCATACCTTTGGGGACATTTGTGGGGCAGCTCTTTGGCTTTCAGGCGATTTTTTGGCTTATTGCTCTGCTTACAGGTGTGGCGATTGCTAGTGTGTGGGTGCTTATGCCAAATATACAAGGGCAGAGGACCTTTATCCGCAATCTTTTTCGCGCTCTTTGTGTGCCTAAGCTCTTGCGTGCATATATCGTAACTGCCTGCACTTGCGGGGCGAGCTTCGTGCTTTATACTTATATCGCGGAGTTTTTGCTGGTGCTTTCGCGTTTTGATAAGCAGTCTATCGCTTCGATTTTGCTTTTGTATGGTGGGAGTGCGGTCGTGGGGAATCTACTAGGCGGGAAAATCACGGATATAAAAGGCTCTATCATCTCGCTTCGCCTAATGCTTGGCGCGCAGATCATCACTTACGCGCTTATGAGTATTAGCGCGTATTCTCAAGTGTTTGTGCTGATCAATTTATGCGTTATGGGTATGGTGAGCTTCGCTTCTATCGCGCCGCTAAAGTCGCTTGCTATCCTTTCATCGCATAAATATGCTAAGGGCTTTGAAGATAGTGCCATTAGCGTTAATGAAGGCTCGTTTAATGTAGGGATCGCTTGTGCTAGTGCGCTTGGCGGGGCGATTTTCGCGCATTTGGGGATAGAGTTTAATGCCCTGTTTGCCGCGCTTTTCGCGCTCCCGGCACTTGCGATCGTGCTGCTTATGCCTAGGAGCTTGTAGCACTAGATTCTAGGCGGCTAGATTGGCTACAATTACGCTTTGCCAAAGGAGTTTATATGAAAAATGTGGGATACAAGGTATTATCAGGGCTTTTTATATGTGTGCTTAGTGTGAAGCTATTTGGTATAGAGATTAAAGAGGGCACAGATTATGTCGTGCTGAAAAATCCTATCCCCAATGCGGAAAATTCTGTGATTGAGGTATATAGCTATGCGTGTCCATTTTGCTTCAAATACGCCAAAATCCTGCCACAAATCATTGAGAAAATCCCTGAAGGAGTGGAGTTCCGCCCTTATCATTTAGAGCAAAAGGGCGATTACGGCAAGCTAGCAAATGAGCTTTTTGCGGTGCTAATTGCCAAGGACAGGCAAGAAGGCATTAGACTATTTGATAGCAAATCGCTCTTTCACCGCGCGTTGAATGTGTATTTTGAGGAATATCATATCCATAAAAACCGCTGGGGAGATGGCAGAGATCCGCAAAGCTTCCTAGAAACAGGGCTCAAAGCTGCGGGGATTAGCGAGGAGGACTATCGCCAAGCCCTTAGCACACCGGAGGTAAAAAAACTCCTTAAAGATTGGGAGTCAAGCTATGATATAGCTATTATTCAAGGGATCCCGGCATTTGTGGTCAATGGCAAATATCTCATCAAAATCAGTGAGCTAAAATCCCTTGATGATTTAGGGGAGAAAATCACAGAGCTTTTATCGCGCTAGTTTATGTTTGAGTAGGGTAGAGTGAGCTGGCTACATCAAGTCGCGCTATGGTTGCATAAGTGGCAAGCGCGGCGTTTGGGGTGGATTCTACTAGCGGGGGTGAGTTTGGGGCTTGTGGTGTTCTCACACTATGTGCTACAAGTGTATGGCTATATGCGCCCTTGTGAGCAGTGCGTGTATATCCGCTATGCTTTTGTGGTGTTTGCTTGTGGGGCAAGCTTGGTCGCGCTTGCCCCGAGCAGTAGGGTAGCCTTTGGCGTGGGGTATGTGTGTATGCTCTATGCGTGCGTGCGGGGGCTGGCGGCGGCGTGGCAGCTGCATAGAATCCACACAGCTATCCATAGCGATGAGGTGGTGTTTGGCATACGCGGCTGCTCTATGCAAGCACACTTTGACTTTGGGCTGCCGCTAGATCGCTGGCTGCCTTGGTGGTTTGCTCCAAGTGGGGATTGTGGGTTTGATATGCCTATAATCCCAAGTGGCGTGGCACTTAGTGGTTTGCGCAAGGCTTTTGTAGAGCTTTATGCAAATGGGTGGTATCTCTTGCCTAAGTGGGAGATCGGCACGATGGCGCAATGCTGCTTGGTGATCTTTAGCGCACTTTTGGTGATGATTATACTTCTTGCGTGGGGGAGATGGATTGCGCGGGGGAGATGAAAGCACGCAAAGCTAGAATCCACTTTTTGACAGGATCGCCGCGCCGCCGTTGTCGGCTCGCAATGACAGGGGAATGGTTGATTGGGCTCGCGATGACTATAAAAGGGCGTGTCAAACGAGGATTCTAGCGATAGGATCTCTATGGATTGCCCAAATAGCTGCCACGAGATCCACATAAATGCCTATCTTTCAAGCTCGATGACCTCTTGGCTAATATCGTGGATAATGTGCCTTTTCTCCCATTGGCGGTTTTTGTAAATGGGATTGACTCGAGTGGATTCTACGCCGATTTCTTGCGGGATCTCTCCTTTGTGTGAGTGGCTTTGCTTGGGGCTTTTTGTGTCTTTTGGGGCATTGGAGATCTGTCTCTCATAGAGATTTTGAGGCAGAGCTTCTTGCTTTGGCGTGGGTGTTTTGGGCGTGGGCGTTGGGCTAGGGGTGTTGGGCGATTGGGCGCGCTCTTGGCTAGGGGCAGGTGGTATGCTAGATCCTGCTTTAGGGGGGATATTTGGTGCGAGGCTAGGCTGGCTCTCTAGGTCTCTAGGCTCTTTATACACCACACGCTTTATGATATGCCCATTACGCACGATCATAAAGCCTAGGATTTTGTTGCGCTTATAGTCGATGATCTCAACTCTATCTTCATCATAAGTAGAATCTGCCTGCGCCTTTGGGCTAGATTTGCTACTCTCTTTGCCTTCTATGATAGAATCCACCTGCTGCGCTAGCCCCTGCTCACTCACGCCAAACACACATAAACCCCACAGCATAAACACGCGCTTAAAGCCCATCGCTATATCCTTTTTTAAAGTATTATATACTAAACTCACGCAATCTCAATCACGCAAGGATCCCTTATGAAACCAAAGTCTATCCACACGCCAAACGCCCCTCAAGCCATAGGTCCCTACTCACAGGCGATATGTTTTGGGGATTTGATCTTTACTTCTGGCTCTATCGCCTTGCAAGCTAATGGCGAGTTTGTCCAAGGTGGGATCAAAGAGCAAAGCGAGCAAGTTATGCAAAATCTCCAAGCAGTGCTTGAAGCAAGCGGATCCGGGCTTGAATATGTGCTAAAAACCACTTGCTTTTTGGCTGATATGGGGGATTTCGCGGTGTTTAATGAGATCTATGCCAAGGCATTTGGCGCGCATAAGCCCGCGCGCAGCACCATAGCTGTCAAATCCCTGCCAAAAGACGCGCTAGTAGAGGTAGAAGTGATCGCTACTAAAAAAGTGGATTCTAGCTCATAGCCCCCAAAATTAAGCAAAACACAAACATTTTATCGCTACAATCGCGCCCTTGCATACCTATAAGCCTAACAAGGCATAGGTGGCGTATCAAACCACAAGGAAACACGATGTATGCGATTTTGAAGAATGGAGGCAAGCAATACAAGGTAGAGCAAGGGAGCATTATCCTGCTTGATAAACTAAGCCTTGAGCCAAAGTCAAAAATCAGCTTTGAAGAAGTGCTGGCACTGCACGATGGCAAGTCTATCGTAGTAGGCACACCATTTGTCGCAGGCGCGAAGATAGAAGCTGAAGTGATCAACGAAGGTCGCGGGAAAAAGGTCATAACCTTTAAAAAACGCAGAAGAAAAGATAGCAAGACTAAGCGTGGATTCCGCCGAGATTTCACACGCGTGAGAATCACAAGCATTACAAAATAAGGAGCAACAATGGCACACAAGAAAGGTCAAGGAAGCACCCAGAATAACAGAGATTCTGCAGGGAGAAGATTAGGCGTTAAGAAGTTTGGCTCGCAGTTTGTCCGCGCTGGCAATATCATTATCCGCCAAAGGGGGACTAAAGTCCATCCCGGAGATAATGTAGGGATCGGCAAAGACCACACCATTTACGCGCTCATCGATGGGGTCGTGCAATTCTCACAGAAGACCAAAGAGCGCAAGAAAGTCTCTGTTATCCCAGCTGCTAACTCCTAGAATCTAGGAGTGCTCTCCCAACTTTGCTCGCACACTCTACGCGAGTCTATTACCTACATATACGATCCAAGGAGCTTCTATGAAACCCACTTTATCCCTTATCGCTCGCTTTGTATGCGCCCTTTTTCTTATATCTGCGCCACTATATGCCGAGCAAGCAGCCCCTAGCGCGTCATATAAAAAAACCTTTGAGAAGTTCCTAGAAATCTCTCAAAGCAATGCTATGCTAAAAGACATAAGCGATGGTAAAGCCGCAGAGCAGATCATCGCACAAATCACAAAAGGGCAAGATATAACCAAAGCCCAAAAGGACAAAGTTACTCGCATTGTGCGCGATACTTTCTCTAGCATAGCAAAAGATCTAGAGAGCCAAATACTGCTGCTTTATCATAAGTATTACACAGAGCAAGACTTAAACGATCTAATCGCGCTCTATCAAACCCCAGCTGGCAAAAAGTTGGCTAATAATGCAGTGGCGACTCTTAGAGACTCTCAAGAGCTAGCCCAAGCTATGGTGATCCAATATTTCCCCAAAATGGAGTCCCAAATCCACCAAATCCTAGCAGAGTCCAAAAAATAGCTACTTATAAAGTGGCTAAAGGTAGCTGATGTTTATCGATAGTGCGGATATTTTTGTCGCTTCTGGGAATGGCGGTGCTGGAGCGGTGAGCTTTAGGCGAGAGAAGTTTGTCATACAGGGCGGACCTGATGGCGGCGATGGCGGCAAGGGGGGCGATGTTGTCTTATGTGTTGATAACAATGCCGATACGCTCTCAAACTTCCGTGGCAAAAAGCACCACAAAGCCCAGCACGGCGCACCCGGTGGCGCACGCCGCTGCACAGGCAAAAATGGAGCCAATCTCATCATCAAAGTCCCGCTAGGCACACAAGTTTTCAACTATGAGAGCGGAGAGCTGCTCGCAGACTTAGACTCTCCTAGCAAAGAAGTGCTACTGCTTAAAGGTGGCAAGGGTGGGCTAGGCAACTCTCGCTTCAAAAATGCGAGCAATCAAGCTCCAACCTACGCGCAAAAAGGCTTACCCGGTGCTTCACTACACTTGCGCCTAGAGCTAAAGCTCATCGCTGATGTAGGGCTTGTAGGCTATCCAAATGCTGGGAAGTCTAGCCTTATCTCCACGCTCTCTAATGCTAGACCAGAAGTAGCAAACTATGAATTTACAACCCTTACCCCGCATTTAGGCGTGGTGGAAGTCGATGAGCTGCGCTCTTTTGTGATGGCAGATATTCCGGGGATTATCGATGGAGCGAGCCAAGGGAAGGGGCTTGGGCTGGAGTTTTTGAAGCATATTGAGCGCACGAAGTTTTTGCTCTTTGTGCTAGATGGGCTAAAAGACCCAAGCACACAGTATAGCCACTTGGCAAAAGAGCTTGCAAGCTTTAGCGCAGATCTTAGCACGCGTCCATTTGGGATTATTATTAGCAAAATTGATGTCGCGCAAGATCTCTTTAGCAAGTTTGCTGCTTTGCTAGGATCGTTTGCGCAGCCAATCCCGCAGGATTTAGATATATCTAAGCCTATACTCCTAGAATCTAACGGGGCGGATTTGCCGCATTTGCCGCACTTCATCTTAGGCGTCTCTTCTGTGGCGCATACCAATATCAAGTCGCTTACATTTCTGCTCCATAAAGCACTGCAAGACATTTGACCTACCCTAGAATCCACTTTTTGTAATCCTACCGCCGCGACTCTCTTAATTTTTTAGGTTTTAATTTTCAAGCTTATTTTCCGTCATTGCGAGCGGTGCGCCAACACGGCGCGGCAAAGCGTAGCTTCTTTAGTAATCCATAAAAGACACAATAAAAAGTGGATTCTAGTATGGATTGCCACGCTCGTTTCACTCGCTCGCAATGACAATAAAACGCGATATGTAAAAAATGGATTCTAGTAAAGGTTATTTTGCTAGCGCAAAATTATAAATCATCTCGTTACACTCGCTTACGATGATGGAAAAAGGGGGAGTAAGGCTTACGATGATGAGTTTGGGCTTACTCTCTAGAATCCACTTTTGTAAAAGTGGATTCTAGGGTTGCTATTTGGGGTGCTTGGGATTCTGGGCTTATGTGCTATGGACCGCCCCTTGCTAGCGCAAGAAGTGCAAAGCTTGCGATGCTAAAGAGTATTGAGAGCATTGCTAGAATCTAGCTTAAGATTCTAGGCTTTCTAGCGCAGAGGAGATCGCAAGAAAATCTCCACGCCATCGTGTAGCAAGAGTAGCTCGACTTGCCCTCTTAGCCCTGCTTGAGAAAATAGCTGGCGGAAATGCCAAAAATCGCTGTCTTTTTTAATGGGTGTTTTGTCAATCCAAATAAACTTATCCCCCACACTAAGCTGCGATAGCGTAAAGGGCAGGGGCTTGCCAATTGAGCGGATCACGAAGTCTTTGTCGATTATCACGCCATAGCGTTCAAAAAATGTATCCCGCAAGATCCCACCACCATATCGCCTATCTACTTGCACAGCGGCTTCAAGCACTCTGCCATTGCGCACAAACTTGACTTGTGCCTTTGACCTAGGCTCAAGATCAGCGACAAGCCATTCAAAATCTGCAAGCGAGGTGATCGCGTGTCCATTTATGGATAGGATTCTATCTTTTGGCAAAAGGGGCTTGTGTGGGAAAAAGACATCGACTTGCTCGATGATCACGCCCTTTGGGTGCTGATCGCGCACACTTTGGATATTTGCACTAACTCGCACGCCAATATCTCCATACTGCCCTCCCTTGGGGCTTAAGAATCTATCGATGAGAATTTTTGGGATAAAGTATTGCCCATAGGCACTAATGCCATAGCTTTGATAGCAAATGGTGCTAATCACAGAATCCTTGGGCAAAGTGGTGCTAAATTTGCCTAGATCAAATATGCCTTTTTCAAAGTTTGTGATACTGCCGGCGATAGCTTGTGTGGCATTGACTCCAGCAAGTGGGAGTGTATGGGCAAATGTATCAAGTGGCTTTAGGCGGTAGCTTTTAGCTAGCTTGCCAGAGAAGAGATATAGCCCTGTGAAAGGGTCGTGCTTGATAATGCGTGAAGAGCGTAGCGGACTTGGCGAAAAGGCGATGAGATGGGGCTTATTTTGATACAAGACAGAATAGATTCTAGTAGAATCCACCACGCTAGTTGCTTGCTTATAGTAGGCTCTGCAAGCGGAATAGTCAAGCCCATAAGCCCCGCTATATATAAATCCAAGAAGCAAGGAGACTATGGGGATAGTGCGCAAAGATAGAGATGTTTTCATAAGCTCAACTTTATATATTTTGGGGATTTGGGTAATTATAGCAGAGAAAGTGCGTAAAGCTTGCAGTGTGGTGATTTATGTCGATTTTGTCCCAATTGTCCATAAGAAGCAAGGGCTATCTATAATTATTTTGCTATAATTGATCGCATTGATCAATTACCATAGTGATATTTGGTGCTTATGTTTGTAGGAGAGAGTGTATGCTGACAGGGAAGCTGATTGTTATTGATGAAGCAGCGCAAAAGGGCAAGATAGAGCAGGATTTAAATCAACGGGTATATGACTTTGACTTCTCGGTGTGGGATGCGGATTCTGGGGAGATGGCTGTGGGCGAGGAGGTGGAGTTTGAGGTAGAAATGCGTATAGTAACACGCGCGAAAATCAAGCCAAAGCCCATAGATCCTGATGAAATCCCTATGACAAAGCTACCAAATGTGTGTATTGAAGAATTTTTTGCCAGGGAAAATGAAATTCTACTTGAGTATAAAGACTTTGTAGAAGGGCATTTGAGTTTAGATTTTTTGCGTATGAGACGCTTTTTGCTCACGGCTTATAATGATTTGTGTGAAATGGATAATCTTGTCGAAAACGAAGATTTACGCAAGGCAAAAAATGAGATAAACTACCTATGGAAAGAGTTTGAAAACTATGTCAAAAAGGCGCAATACACCCCAGCCTATGCCTTTGAAAAAATCTTTCTCTCCAAGCAAGCAGAATACATCAAAGTAGAAAAAGACATAGAAGCCACACAGCTAGCCCTAAACAATGCCAAAGCACAATGCCAAGTGCTAGGCAACAATCTTGATGCAAGCGAAAAGCGTTTGCAGCGTATGGCAAATAGCTCTGGGCGTGGCGGGCAAGAATATTTACGCTTTGAAAAAGAAGTCAAAATGATGCGTAGGACCTATGTCGATCTTATCCAGTTTATCGCCACGCGCCAAGAGTGGCTTGCACACGAGAGAGAGAGACTCAAAAAGTTTAGAGAAGTGCATTTTCAAGAGTTTGTCGATGTTTATGCGCCGATGTTGCGCGATATTAAAAACCGCTTTGTAGGGCTGCTAAATTCTAAGGCTTATGATTTGGATTCTGAGCTATGGGATCGCGCGAAAAAGTCTCAAATCGTGCGCAAGTTTTTCCGTGATGCGCGTATAGAAGGAGGCTTCTCATCAAAAACTTTTCTTCGCTATTTTCTCCGCGGACTTGATAAAAATAAAGCCTCTCCAAAGACAAAGGAGCTTTTTAGCCTACTAAAATATCTAGAAGAAGTAAGTCATAAAAATGTGCTTGTGCTGCGCAGCTCCGCGGTCAATGCGCTGAAATATAAAGAAGTTATTGAAAAGATAGATTCTACTCTCACAGTTAGCGTGGATAAAAACCCCATAAGTGCGCTAAAGCTCCTTGCTACTACACAGCAAGATATTGTCGTGCTTGATGAGCAAATCGGTGAGATGAGTGCGCTAGACTTTATCCAAAACACCAAGCAGCTCCCGCAAAAAGAGCCGGCAAAGCCTGTTGTCTTTTGTCTTGTTGTGGCAAAAATGCCTGATTATGAAACAGCAGAAGAGGCTAGGCGACTTGGTGTGCAGTATTTTATCCCAGAGCAGAATATGGACGCGCTTTTTGACTCTGTGCGGATGGCATTGTAGAATCCACTTTTATACCATTAAGGAGCATAATGCAATATCAGCAGAGTATGAAAGAATTTGAGCAATTTTTGCAAGCAAGCGCACCGCAAATCCCTAGCTTCCACCCATATTTTGCCACGGCTTTTTGGGAGATGCTTTTGTATGGGGGCAAGCGTTTCCGCCCAAATCTTTTGCTAGCTGTTGTCTCTGGGCTACGCCCCATAATGACAAAAAACGCCTTTTTGCCTGCGCTGGCGTTAGAGTGCTTGCATACTTACTCACTTATCCACGATGATCTGCCCTGTATGGATAATGCCTCTTTGCGCAGGGGTAAGCCCACGCTACATACTACTTATGATGAAGTGAGCGCGACCCTTGTGGGCGATGGGCTAAATACTTATGCATTCTATCTACTAAGCTGCGCAAAGCTAGATCCTAGCGTGCAAATCCAGCTTGTAAAAGAGCTTGCTTATGCTGGTGGGATAGGCGGTATGGTGATTGGGCAGGCACTTGATTGCCATTTTGAAAATCAAGCCCTGCCGCTAGAGCAGCTCCAAGAAATCCATAGCAACAAAACCGCCAAACTCATCGCTGCAAGCCTAAAGATGGGTGCCATCATCGCAAATGCCGCGGACCCACTCACACAGGATTTATGGGACTTTGGCTTGCGACTTGGGCTGTTTTTCCAAATACGAGATGATGTCATTGATGCGGTGCAAGAAGCAGCCCAAGCAGGTAAGCCCACGCGCAATGATGGGCAGAAAAACAGCTATGTAAATCTGCTAGGACTAGCACAGGCTAAAGAGCTTTTGCAAGCAGAATCTAGCGCATTAGCTACAAGCATAGAAGCGTTCCCCAAGCCCATAGCTAAGAATCTCTCAATGCTTTTGGGGGATTATTTTAAGGAGATTGTATGAAAGAGATTTTAATCACCAATGATGATGGCTTTGATGCGGCTGGGATTCTAGCTCTAAAGGAAGCCCTTAGCCCGCTTGGGCGGGTGTGTGTAGTCGCTCCTGCTAGGGAGAAATCTGCGTGCGGACACGGACTTAGTATCACAAAGCCTCTCTCCCTTATCTCTGTGGGTAAAGATTCTTACAAGCTTGATGATGGCACGCCGGCAGATTGTATCTATCTTGCATATAACACACTCTATAAAGAGCAAAATCGCAAACCGGACTTAATTGTCTCTGGGATCAATATCGGCTGCAATATGGGCGAAGATGTTACCTACTCTGGCACGGCTGCAGGGGCTATGGAGGGCGCGATTCTAGGGGTGCCTAGTATGGCGATTTCACAGCTACTTAAAAAAGAGAGTGATAGGAAGTGTGATTTTAGTCTTGCAAAAAAAGTGGCATTTGACCTAGCGCAAAAGATTTTGACACATAATCCCCTACCTAAGCGCAAATTTCTTAATGTCAATATCCCCATCGCCACAGAATCTAAAGGCTACAAGATCACAGAGCTAGGCGTGCGGCTCTATGGCAACGATGTCGCCAAAGCACGCAATCCACGCAATGAAGAGTATTATTGGCTAGGCACGCACGAGCTTGAGTGGGAGGAGCGCAGTGAGCGGGCAAGCGATTTCAGCGCGGTGATGAGTGGCTATGTCTCTATCACGCCAATTACTGTAGATATGACAAGCTATGATGATTTGGATATGCTAACTAAATGGATAGATAGATTCTAGTGTGAGCCTAGAATCCACCGCTTTGGCTATGCTTGCTTATGTCGCCGCTATTTTTATGCTACCTAATTTACCTAGACATATTGTAAAAAGGTTAAAAATTTTATACTTTGTAGCAATGTATGTAAAGGTTTTTGCTATACTAAACCATTCCGCAATCATTTCACCACAAAGGACACACGATGAAAATCACTTACACACTCACAGATGAGTCTCCAGCCCTAGCGACCTACTCGTTTTTGCCCATTGCAAAGGCATTTTTAAACCACGCAGATATTCAAGTAGAGACTTCAGACATTTCTCTAAGTGCTAGAATCTTAGCTCAATTCCCCGAGAATCTCGCCCCAAATCAACGCGTAGAAGATGCTTTAAGCAAACTCGGTGAGCTTGTCAAAACCCCTAGTGCAAATCTCATCAAAACCCCAAATATCTCCGCTTCAATCCCTCAGCTTAAAAACGCCATAAAAGAGCTTCAAGCAAAGGGCTACAATGTGCCAAATTTCCCTGATGAACCAAGCAATGAGCAAGAAAAAGCAGTGAAAGAGAAATACCAAAAAGTGCTAGGATCAGCAGTCAATCCTGTTTTAAGGCAGGGTAATTCTGATCGCCGCAGCACCAATGCTGTAAAATCCTACGCACAGAAAAACCCTTACCGAGTAACGCCTTTTGACAAAAACTCAAAAAGCTGTGTCAGCTATATGAAAGAGGGCGATTTCTTTGATAATGAAAAGGCGGTGTTGATAGAATCTCCCACAACAGCAAAGATTATCTTCAAAGATTCTAGCGGGCAAAAGGTGCTAAAAGATGGGCTAAAACTAGAAGCAAATGAGATTTTGGACGCCACCTTTATGGACGCACAAAAGCTAAGCGAGTTTTACGCAGCCCAGATTGAATCCTGCAAAAAGCAAGACATTCTATTTTCCTTGCATTTAAAAGCTACGATGATGAAGGTAAGCGATCCTATCCTTTTTGGCTATGCGGTGAAGGCGTATTTTAAAGAGCTTTTTGCGGAGTTTAAAGATGAGCTAGAATCTTTAGGTGTAAATGCCAATAATGGCGTGAGTGAATTGCTCACAAAGATAGAATCTAGCCCTAAAAAAGCGGAGATTCTAGCTAAATACAATGAGATTTTAGAAAAAAGTGCCAAAATCTCTATGGTAAATTCTGACAAAGGCATTACTAATTTACATATCCCAAGCGATGTAATTGTAGATGCCTCTATGCCTGCTATGCTGAAAAATGGCGCGAGATTATGGGACAAAGATGGCAAGGAATGCGATGCAAATGCGGTAATCCCTGATAAGACTTATGCGACTATTTATGAAGCTGTGATTGAAGACTTAAAGGCTAATGGAGTGCTGAATCCTGCTACGCTAGGCAGTGTCAGCAATGTGGGCTTAATGGCGAAAAAAGCCCAAGAGTATGGCTCACACGATAAAACCTTTGTAGCCCCAAGTGATGGCGAGTTTATCATTGTGGATTCTAGCGATAGGGTGCTGCTTGCTCATAGCGTGAAAAAGGGCGATATTTATCGTGCTAATCAAGCCAAATTTGATGCGGTGCAAAACTGGATTGATTTAGGCATTGAAAGGGCGGATTTAACAGGGGATAAGGCGATTTTCTGGCTTGATGAAAAAAGGGCTAGTAATAAAATTATGATTGATTTAGTCAAAAAGAGATTGCAGGAATTAGGCAAAGACATAGCTATTTTAGCCCCAAAAGAAGCGTGTTTGGAATCCCTGCAACTTATCCGTGCTGGGAAAAATGCCATCTCTATCACAGGCAATGTTTTGCGTGATTATTTGACCGATCTTTTCCCAATTTTGGAGCTTGGCACAAGTGCGAAAATGCTCTCCGTCGTGCCTATGCTAAATGGTGGGGCGATGTTTGAGACAGGGGCTGGTGGCAGTGCGCCAAAGCAAGTAGAGCAGCTTGTGGAGGAAAATCACTTGCGTTGGGATAGCTTGGGCGAGTTTCTAGCCCTGCAAGCAAGCCTAGAATTTTACGCGCAAAAGCAAAATAGCCCTAAGGCAAAGGTGCTAGCAGACGCGCTAGATGTGGCGACTTCACAATGGCTTGATAACAACAAAGCCCCTTCACGCAAAGTGGGCGAAGATGACAACCGCACAAGTCATTTTTACTTGGCGATGTATTTTGCTAGAGCGTTGGCAAATCAAAGCACAGATTCTAGCATTGCAGCATTCTTTACGCCTATTGCTAATGAGCTAGAATCTAAGCAAGATTCTATTAGAGCAGAGTTTAACTCCGCTCAAGGTGTAAAAGTAGATCTAGGTGGATATTATAAATTTGATGATAGCAAGGCTGAAAGCGTTATGCGACCAAGCAAGAGCTTTAATGCGGTGATTGAAAGGATTGCTACAACATAATCTATGGGGCTTTGGTCCCCATAAATCCAGCTTCTTCTAGCTATTTTGGGCTATCCCTGTCTTTGTGGATTCTAGATATTTGGCAAAATACTAGCTATGTTACAATGGATTTGGTGTGGTTTGAAAAAATGCTGACAATGCTTAATGACACAGCAGAGCGTTATTATCGATAGGCTATTGTGGGATTGTAGAATCTATTACTAGAAGTGGGTAAGGTAGCTTTATAGAGCTTTTGTAGAGGGGCAGGATAGGCTTTACTCATCGGGTGATAAACGATAGAAAAATGGAATAGTGTATTGTGTGTTTTCTTGTATGCTCTGGCATTGCGTTTTTATGCAGGCTTTAGCTTTGTGAAGCACATTTGTGATATGTGGAGCAAACTCACTTTTGGGCTTATCAAATGTGAGAGAGTGAATCTCGCAAGTGTCAGCTTGGAGCATAAAGCTCACATCTAGATTTTCTTCCTTGCCAAGTTGCAGGAGTTTTTTTAAGATAGGTATTGTGCTTATTGATACACGCTTGCAGGGCTTTGTCAAAAGGAGCTAGGCTTGAGTTGGTGGTGATTTTGTGTGAATCTTTTGCTAAGTCTTTAAAGTCTATCAGCAAATACACCAACAAAAAAAAGCCAAAGCAGTGTGGCAATAACGCCATAAATCAGTGCAAATTTTTTCATCACAAACCTTTTGTCGCTTGAATATAGTGGATTCTAACATAAATCTTTCATAGCGAAGAATCTACAAACCTAGAGACCTCAAAGCATTAAAGCTAGAATCTAGCATTACATTTTCTAAACTTCTTTGTGAAAAGAGAAACCTCCCATCACACACAAATCCAAGCTCCTGCCAATCTATGTCATTTAGCTTATCGCATAAGTTTTGTAGCATTATAGAATCCACTTTAAACTTTGGAAAAATCGCTAGAATAGATCCATCATAGGCTTTGCAAGGGTGTAAGAAAAATGGCTTTTTATTGCGTGTTTTGGTATTGACATAAATGCGAGGCATTTCACTTTTATGATAATCTCTGCCCCACTCCCACCAATTTATCTTATTAAACTTTTTGATTTTTCTCTGCAATAATTGCGTTTTAAAGCTCTGTAAATATGCACAATCCCTGCCATACTCGCCATATATCATTTTCTTTGTTTTACCACTTTTGCAAGTATTTTATAGCAATGCCAAGCAAGGCGGTTTTTCTTTCAATAACCACTTAAAATAATTTTGTTCTATATTAAACACACTCTGTCCTTCCATCTGTTGCCTTGTAATCCAATTTAAATCATCACTAGGGATATTTGAAATATCCACAAAGGCAACCTGTCCATTAAAAATATCAAAATGTATGACTAGAGTTTGTATATTGTTTTCTATAAAATTCCTTTTTGCTTCACGCACTTTGTGTTCTTTAATATCGTTAATCCCTTGGAATCCACTTTGCATTTCTATTCTTATATTTTGTATTTGTAAATCGGCTTTAGGCGTTCTTTTAAATGTTTCTAATGAAGAAAAATCATCTTCACCAATATGCAAAATCTGCGATATGTCAGTATTAAAAATATCACAAATTGCTTCTTTAAAATATTCGCAAATTAAAAATCCACGCAAATAGCTAAAATATACTTCTTCTTTTCGTCTGCCTTGATTATTTAATTTTTCTAAAATATCATTATTTTTCATTAGATTAAAAGCATTAAAAAGATTATTTTGCAAAAAAGATTCTATATTGCAAGGCTTGTAGTAAATTTCATTTATGCGTTTAAAAATCTCACAAAGTCTGCTATTTAAAGAATCTATATAAGCAAAATCAATACGAGGCTTTATATCCTTTGCACTCAAAAATTCTTTAAAATGTTGCTGGGAACTGAATCCTAAACTATGTCGGTATTGTTTAAAGTCATTTGTGTTAAACATTTTGATTTCCTAAAAATAATGTTTTTATTTCATTGGCAATTTTATCTTTTTTAAGACATTCTTTATTATCAATTTTTACTATTTTTCTTTCTTCAAAATCTATACAATGTAATAGACTATAATCTGTATTGCCATTTTCTCTATTATATGGGGCTATGCAACACATTTTTGATTGATGAAATACTCCGTTAGATAAAACAATAAAATATTGTTGATTGATGAGTAAGGGGTGGGAATGTTTGAATTCTATAATATCTCCAAATTGAACTTGAAATGTTTGTTTGGATTTTTTATTTTGTAAAATAACATATTGGCAAAAGTGTTCAGCTACTAAGTCTATTTTGGTATCACCATATTTTAATTGTTGTAGTTGTATTTGAAAATCACTTAAATCATTTGCAATAATGTTTGCGTTTAGAATGATTGTTAGCTGGTCTATCATTATTTCATTTTCATCTGGGAGTTTAAAGTTTTTATGAGATGGATATTCTTTATCTCTTTTATCCTTTGTTGTTTTGGGGAATGCAAGACAATAATTTTTACTTTCATAAACTACCGCATAAGGTCTTTTCTTTTGTTGTTCGTGTCCTTTTCCATATAGATTTTTTGCTTGTATTTCTTTCATTTCCCACCCTTAAAATAATCCTTTATCGCTTTAGCTAATGCCATACTTACAAGTGGTGGCACAGCATTTCCTATTTGAAGCTTTTTATCACTTGAATTGCCGCAAAATATATAATCATCTGGAAAGCTTTGTAGTCTTGCTCCCTCTCTAATGCTTAACGCTCTAGAATCTCGTGGGTGGATACATCTTGAGCTGCTTGGTGTGGCAAAGTTTCTTGTGATTGTAGGGGCTGGTTTTTTCCACCACATTTTTGCATAGGTATTTGTGTAGCCTGATTTTGGTCGCACACTCAAAGGTAAATCATCTTTGCACTGCCCATCTTGCAATAGCTGCATAATTTGTATGAGATTTGCGTTATTTTTAGGGCTTTCGTGTTCGCTTAAGATTTTACTTTTTCTCACAAAATGTAAAAAATCATTACACGCTTCATATCTGTATCCTAAATGATTCCCATTTTCTCCGCTTTTAATAGGTGGTAAGTCATCAATGGCTTGTTCTAACGAAACAAAATTTTTATGCGTAGCTTGTGGGAATATAAAATTTTTATCAAACTCCCGCCTTATCCCAACTACAATAACCCTTTGTCTTATTTGAGGCACACCAAAATCCGCTGCATTGAGTATTTTGTAATAAATTTTATAACCCAACTTTTCAAAATTTTCACAGATATAAGAAAAAAGCTCTCCCTTTTGCATAGATAAAAGCCCCACTACATTTTCAAAAATAAAGGCTTTTGGTGTGAGAGATTTTAACACTCGCAAATATTCTCTAAATAAATTCGCCCTTGTATCCATTTGCCTTTTTCCAAGTGTGGAGTAGCTTTGACAAGGGGGACCACCAAGCAAAATATCTATGTTTCCAAATTCTTTTAATTTGGCATTATTAAGCTTACTTATATCTTTGCAAATTGTTTGAGTATAAGGGTGATTTTCCTGATAACTTGCAATCGCATTTTTATCAATATCACAAGCTACAACAAGCTCAAAATACTCATCTTTTGCAAAGCCATAGCTAAGCCCACCCGCTCCGCAAAAAATATCACAAACACTTGCCTTTCTATTCATTCCCTACTCCCACTCAATCGTTCCTGGGGGTTTTGAAGTAATGTCATAGACTACGCGGTTAATCCCTGCTACTTCATTAATTATGCGGTTTGAGACAGATTCTAAAAATGCGTGGGGTAAGTGTGAGAAACTCGCTGTCATTCCGTCCATTGCTTCTACTGCCCGGACGCAAATGGTATTATCATAAGTGCGGTTATCGCCCATTACGCCTACACTTCGCACATTTAAAAGCACGCAAAATGCCTGCCATACAGAATCATACAAGCCCCATTTATGTAGCTCTTCTATGAAGATAGAATCTGCTTCCTTTAAAATCTCTAAATCCGCCGCATTCACCTCGCCCATAATGCGTATGGCAAGTCCGGGTCCGGGGAAGGGGTGTCGCATAAGCATAGATTCTGGCATTCCAAGCTCCCTGCCTAACGCCCTTACCTCATCTTTGAAAAGCTCTCTTAAAGGCTCGATTAGCTCAAACTTCATCCATTCAGGCAGTCCGCCGACATTATGATGACTTTTTATCGTCTTGCTTGGTCCTTTTACGCTCACAGATTCTATGACATCAGGGTAAAGTGTGCCTTGTGCTAAAAACTTTATCTCGCCTTTTGTATTATGCTTTTTAGCCTCAGCTTCAAAGACTTCTATGAAGGTTTCACCGATGATTTTTCGCTTTTGCTCAGGCTCTGTTACCCCCTTTAGTCGTCCTAAAAATAGCTCTTTTGCATCTGCTACAATCAAAGGCACTTTTAGATTCTCTCTAAACATTTCTTCAACGGCTTCTCTCTCGCCTTTGCGTAAAAGCCCGGTATCCACAAACACAGGGATAAGATTCTCTCCTATGGCACGATATAAAAGCGTTGCTACCACGCTAGAATCTACTCCACCACTCACAGCACATAGCACTTTCTGCGTTGGCTTTGCGTGAGAAATCGCGGATTCTGCATTGTCGGCTTGGTCATTTATGTTTAATAAACTCCCTTCGCCTCCACCTTGAAAACCACGATTTCTCATCGCAAATCCTTCCGCATTGGATTTCAACCCTTTTTCTTGTGATTTTTCTTGCGTTGGCTTAGAATCTTTAGCAAATCTCTCCATATTAGATTCTACTCTTACCTCACATTTTTGATTAAAATTTTCGCCCTTTGTGCATAGCACTAGTTCATTTGTCTTTAGCACAAAATGTGCTAATTCCTGCCCTTTGTAATGCTTTATATTTTTACCTACAACACGCATTCCAAGCTTTTTGGCAAGCTTTAGCGATGGTGCGTTATCTTCTTTAATCAAGCAGTAAAGCTCCTTTACACCAAGCTTAGAAAAGGCATACTCCGCACACGCCCTTGCCACTTCAAGCCCCAAGCCCTGCCCCCAAAAGCGATGATTGATAATATAGCCAAGCTCTAAAATTTCGCATTGATATTCTCCGCTAGAATCCACTTCATCAACTTTAGTTTCATCACTCACAAGCATAATATTCTCATAGTTTAGCCCTGCATTGCCGATAATCTCACCACTTGCCTTATCTACCACAGCCCAAAGCCCAAAGCCATATTTTTGATAGCGTTGCAGTTGTTGTTCTATCCAATCTTTGCATTCTTGCTTACTAAAAGCGTGTCCCCAAGCATACATTGTTTTCTCATCTAAAATCTTGTGCAAGTCTTCCAAATCATCAAGGCGATATGGACGCAAATAGGTGCGTGGCGTCTCTAAGATAGATACAAAATCCGCCCCATTTCCACAAGTCTCCCCAAGCACCTTTTCTCTTAGCTTCACAATCTCACTTTCCGCAAAATTCCGCATATTCCAGCTTGTATCTGCCCCACAAATCCCCACAGCAAAGTTTTTTAGAATCTCCCCGCCGCACTCACTATGCACCACTTCTGGGTGAAACTGCAGCGCATACACTCGCCGCGTAAAATCCGCAATAGCGCAATAATGCGTATTCCCACTTTTTGCCAGCTCCACAAAGCCACTAGGCACAGACTCCACCTTATCAGCGTGGCTCATCCATACGATAGAATCCTGCTTCACGCCCTTAAACAGCTCCACACTAGAATCCGCGATTTCTAAAACCGCTTTGCCAAATTCCTGCGCCTCTGCTCTCACCACGCTTCCGCCAAAAAAATGCGCGATATACTGCATACCATAGCAGATTCCAAGCACAGGGATATTAAGCTCAAATACTCTAGAATCCGGCTTATATGCCCCCTCTTCATACACACTAGCAGGTCCTCCGCTAAGGATAATGCCCTTAGGATTTTTGCTTTTTATAGAATCTAGCTTTTCAAAGTAGGGGACTATCTCGGTATAAACGCCATATTCACGCAATCTTCTAGCGATGAGCTGCGTGTATTGTGAGCCAAAATCTAAAACCAAAATTTCAACACTATGTGTGTGTGGAGAATGTAGCATATAGACACCTTTATGAGTAGGAATTTGCGTGTGGATTCTAGCAGAATGAAATTTAGAAAGAAGTTAGTAAAACCCTAGATTTAACTCCAGCGAGGCAGCATCTCGCTAGTCTTTAAAACCAAGGCATTACATCATTTTCTGTGCGTTTGCGGATAGTTTTCATTTGATAGAATCCTATAATCCACAACACAACAGCCGCAACAATAACCAACCAACCGATGAAAATAAGTGTTGTTATGCTTCCAAGAAGATTCGCATAGAAAGCCCAAAGCAAGAATTTCTGCTCGGTAACAAAAGCTAATTCTCTAAAAAATAAGAGATTATATACAAGTGCCGCAATACTACCAACAATAAGCAATATCACCGCTACAACAAGCCCAAATCCACCAGCCGAGCTATACCCAGCCATACCCCCAAGTAACGCAGTTCCACCAAAAATCATAGCTACAATAAGTGCCACCACCATAATCGCGATAGAGAGAATAAAGTTTTTAAACAAAGTTGGGCTTTCACTTGTGCGTTTTGTCCCAAGCGCAGCCAACACAAAGATTACAAACCCAGCAATGAGTAAAATACCCCCAATCACCCAGCCTATAAATGGGATTAGAAAGATAAAATTTCCTCCAAAACAAAGCCCAATGCTAAGTAAAAACTTAAAGCGAATGCTTTGTGTGTCATTTGCCATAAGCTGCCCTTGAATATTTGCCATATTGATACTACCACCCGTGATGAAAATATTTTTTGCCATATTCTCACTCACTTCAAAATCCACCTCACAGCCTGTGAGATGCTCCATACTTCTACCCTCTAAGTTTGACACATCACTTGCTTCAAAAGTGTAGCGATTGCCATCTTCACCGCTGATTAAGCCCACTGCTAGAATCTTGCCCTTCATAGTTATCCTTTGATGTGGAATAAATGCCGAAGTATAAAATGAGCTTTGTTATAACGCGCTTAATGTCGCCACCTTACGCGATAAAGCCATATAAAGCATTCAAAAAAGCTTTAAGAAGTCCTAAGTAGTGCCGATTTTCCCAAAGTCATTTTGAAGTCTTTTTGAGTCTCTAGTATTGGCTTGTAGTTTGCTAGCTAGAATGGAAGGCTTGCTTCTTGGCATATTTTTGCTTCGAAGTCTTGGCAAGCATTGTGTTTTAGATCATCTTAGAGATGATCATTTTGGGCACAATAGATCACCACAGCGAGTGTATTTATGGATCTATCTACATTACTAGGGATTATTTTAGCGATCACTTCTATCTCGATTGGGGATATTTTAGAAGGTGGGAATCCGCTGCATGTTATCCACCTTAGCTCTTGTATTATCATTATTCCTACTACTTTGTTTGCTGCTATGGTTTCTACGCATTCTGCGGCGATTAAGGCAGCTTATAAGGAGCTTGGGCTGGCATTTATGGGACCTAAGCTTGATCTCTCTAAGACAATAAAAGATGTTGTCGAGTTTTCTTCCCTTGCTAGGCGCGATGGGATTTTGGCACTAGAGGGGCGTGCGGCACAGATAGAAGATGATTTCTTCCGCGATGGGCTTAGTATGGTGATCGATGGGCGCGATGCAAAATCTGTGAAAGAAGATTTAGAGATCAAAATAGAGCAGTTAGAGCATTATTATCACGGCGCGGCGCATTATTGGATCACAGCTGGGGAGACTTCGCCGACTATGGGGCTTGTCGGGGCGGTTATGGGGCTTATGCTAGCCCTCCAGCTGCTTGAAGATCCTACTGCTATGGCGGCAGGGATTGCTGGGGCATTTACCGCGACTGTTACGGGGATTATGTGTGCGTATGTTATCTTTGGACCATTGGGCAATAAGATCAAAAACAACTCTTTCTACCTTGTGCAGGAGAAAGTTGTCATTATGGAGGGGATTTTGGCGATCGCTAATGGCGAAAACCCTCGCAATCTTGAGAGTAAGCTGCTTGGATTCTTGCGCCCAGATCAGCCTAAGATCTCTCAATTTGAGTAGGGGATACTAATGTCTAAGAAAAAACAGCAAGAATGTCCAGCTGGTGAGAAGTGGGCGGTCCCTTATGCGGACTTTCTCTCACTTTTGCTCGCACTTTTTATCGCGCTTTGGGCTATTTCTAGCACAGAAAGCTCTAAGGCAAAAGCGTTGAGTCAGGCACTTGTTACAGCTTTTTCCAATCCTCCTAGATCATCGATATTTCAGCCTATCTTTCAGCGACCACCAGATCCGGGCGAGGTGCGTGAAAACACCGAAGGCAAGCAGCCTCAAACGGCAGATGGCACTGCTTCAGCTGTCGCGGTGAAAGATAGTATCGCGCAAATCCAAATGCTAATCCAAGAAGGAGGCGTGCTAGAGCAAATCGAGCAGGGGATCATACTGCGCTTGCCAGCAGATTTGCTCTTTGAAGAAGGAAGAGCGGATTTGAATAATGAAGAGATGATCACCTATGTGCGGCGGATTGCTGAAATTATCAATAAGCTTCCGCCTGAGGTGAAAATCGATGTGAGAGGCTACACAGATGATAAGCCTTTAGCAAGCAATGCAAAATACAAAGATCTCTATGAGCTTGCTTCAGCTAGGGCGTATGCGGTGATGAGTCAATTACTCGATAATGGTGTAAATCCGGAGAAAATGTCTTACTCATCGTATGGGAAATACAGCCCTGTGGCACCAAATACGACTTTAGAAAATCGCGCGAAAAACAATCGTGTAGAGATTTTTCTCTCTAGCTCGCCAAATAGTGTAAAAACGATCAAATCTGTCCTAGATAGCGCAGCGAGTGAGCAAGAGAGTGATTCTGCGAAGTAGAATCCACTTTTGTGCATAGTTGGTTATATGCATTTAAAATAAAAATAGTGGCTTGAGTCGTGTGCTTTGATCATCGTGATAGATAAGATGGCAAAGAGGCATTTGCTATAAAAAGTGGATTCTAGCTAGAATGCAAGGAGAGCTGATGAGAGTGATATTTATGGGGACACCGGAGTTTGCACGCGTGGTGTTTGAGCAGCTCTGTGAAAAATATGAGATTGTGGCGGTTTGCACGCAGCCAGATAAGCCAGTAGGACGCAAGCAGATTTTGACTCCACCGCCAGTGAAGCTTGCTGCGCTTGCGCGTGGCATACCTGTGCTACAACCGCAAAAACTGGATTCTAGTGTGAGTGAGAAGCTGCGATTAGGGGCGGAGGCAATTATCGTCGTGGCGTATGGGAAGATCCTGCCAGAATCTATACTCCACATCGCGCCTTGTATCAATCTCCACGCCTCTATTCTCCCAGCATATCGCGGGGCAAGCCCTATCCAGCAGATGATTTTGAGTGATGATAGAGAGTATGGCATAAGCATTATGCGTATGGATTCTGGGCTAGATAGCGGAGAGATTTTAGCCATAGAAACAATGCCTAGAGATGATAGGGCAACTTACACGATTGTAAGCCAGAATCTAGCTAGGCTTGGAGGGGATACGCTATGTGAAGTGCTGGCAAAGCTTGGCGAGATCACGCCTGTGCCGCAAGATCACAGCAAAGCGACTTATTGCAAAAAGATTAGCAAGCAAGATGGCTTGGTGGATTTTAGCTCTGCGCGCTTGGTGTATAAAAA
The DNA here is from genome assembly GCF_030249855.1 of Helicobacter zhangjianzhongii. NCBI lineage: Bacteria > Pseudomonadati > Campylobacterota > Epsilonproteobacteria > Campylobacterales > Helicobacteraceae > Helicobacter > Helicobacter zhangjianzhongii. Next base: position 201,995 of record NZ_JANURN010000004.1, on the reverse strand, counting down.
GTGGCTTGCCTTTAATGAGTGGCCCGGAGTATATCTCACAAGCGGACTAAAGCTATTTGATATAGATTTATTGAGATATAGTGAGGCTATCTCGCAAGATCTCAATAAAGAGCTTGCTACTAGAGGGGGGCTAGCAGGTGCCGGAGAGATTTGCCATATCGAGCCTTGCGTGATCGCGTGTGGCGATGGGGAGTGCTTGGTGATTGGAGAGCTGCAAGCTCCTAGTAAAAATCGCGTTAATGCTAGTGTCTTTCTCCGCTCTAGGGGGCTACAAGTGGGTGATAAGCTATGCTAGGGCGTGAAGCGATACTCTCAGGTGTCAAAGTAATACAAATGACAAAAGTGGATTCTACTCAAGATGAGCTGCGCCGGCGGCTAGAATCCACTTTTTTACACAAGCCGCTGTGTGTCGTGGCGCAGTCGCAGAGCAAGGGTCGAGGGTCGCGGGGCAATGTATGGGACAATGAGCAGGCTTTGATGTTTTCATTTGCTTATAATGCCCCACTCATTTTGCCAGATGATGTGCCAGCGCAGAGCGTGGCGATATTTCTAGGCTGCATTATAAGGGATATATTGCGAGAGTCTGGCTCTAGTGCGTGGCTAAAATATCCTAATGATTTGTATGTCTTGGACAAAAAGGCTGGAGGTATTCTCATTGAGCGCGTGAAAGGGGTTTTGCTTTGTGGTGTTGGGATCAATGTGGCTAGCGAGAGGTTCGGTAAGATCGATATTGCGCTTGATGAAGAAAAGTTTTTTGCTAGATTATTTGAAGTTTTGCAAAATCCTCCAAGCTGGAAGCAAATTTTCAGCAACTATAAGCTAGAATTTTGGCGGAATTATCCTTTTTCCTTCCATATAGGAGATGAGCTTGTTTCCTTGCGCGATGCATTTTTGCTAGAAGATGGCGGCGTGAATATTGGAGGGAGGGTGGTTTATAATTTACGAGAGTGTGGGGTATAGGCTATGCATGAAGTAATTACCGTGGCAAATCAAAAGGGTGGTGTTGGCAAAACAACTACGGCTGTAAATCTTGCTGCATCACTAGCTCTTGCGGAGAAAAAGGTGTTGTTGATTGATTTTGACGCGCAGTCAAACGCGACAACAAGCTTGGGCTTGCGCCGCTCGGATATAGAGTTTAATGTCTATCATGTGCTTATGGGAAGTAAGACAATCTCTGAAGTGATAAAAAAGACAGATGTCCCATTTATGGATCTTGTGCCATCTGATATTGGTCTTGTAGGGATTGAAAAAAGCTTTTACACCAATAAAAGTGGGCGCGAGCTAGTTTTGAAGAAAAAGCTTGCCGAAGTGGAAAATAACTATGATTTCATCATTATAGATTCTCCTCCTGCTCTGGGACCGCTTACGATCAATGCGCTTGCTGCGGCTAATTCTGTGATTATCCCTATTCAATGTGAGTATTATGCGCTACAGGGGTTGGCTCAGCTTATCAATACGATTCGATTGCTTAAAGATAATGGCATAAATCCAACGCTTGAAATCCGTGGCTTACTTCCTACGATGTTTTCTGCACAAAATAATCTCTCTAAGCAAGTATTTACGGACTTATCAAGGCATTTTGATTCTAAATTGTTTAAGAAAGCAGACAAAGGTGAAGATTCTTATATCATCATTCCTCGTAATGTTAAACTTGCAGAATCCCCAAGCTTTGGGAAGCCAATCTTGCTTTATGATATCAAATCAAGCGGTAGCATAGCATATCAAGATCTCGCCCAAGCGATTTTGCAAGGAGCATAGATTGGCAAAGAAAAATGCCCTTGGCAGTGGACTTGGAGAGCTTCTAGGTGAAGTGCAAGATGCGTATGAAAAAAACCTAGGTGAATATACAGAATCCATCATTGAGCTTAGTGTTGATGTCGTTAAGCCAAATCCTTTCCAGCCGCGAAAAAATTTCGATGAAAGTGCGCTTAATGATTTGGCAGAATCCATTGCCGAGCACGGACTTTTGCAGCCTATACTTGTATATGATGATGGAGGCGATTATTTTCTCATTGCTGGAGAGCGCAGATTAAGGGCTAGTAAAATCGCTGGGAAGAGCACGATAAGGGCTGTTGTGGCAAACGAATACATCGATCGAAGTAGATTGCGCGAGCTAGCGATTATTGAAAATATCCAAAGAGAGAATCTAAACCCGCTTGATCTTGCTCATTCTTATCAAGAGCTTATTGATGAATACAAGATCACCCACGAAGAGCTTGCTACAAAACTAAAGAAATCCCGCGCACAAATTACCAATACAATGCGTATATTGGATTTGTGTGAGTATGTTCAAGATCTCATTGTTCAAAACAAAATTACACAAGGGCACGCTAAGGTGATGGTAGGCTTGCAGGAGCGTGAGCAAAAAGTGCTAGCGGATTCTATTGTGGGGCAGAAACTTTCTGTTCGAGAGACAGAGCAGCTGGTGAAAGATCTCAAGCAAGAAGATTCTAGTAAGAAACAGAATGTTGCCATTAAAAAGCTAGATTCTAGTGTGGATAATGAAGTATTGGGTGAGCTTTGTGCTGCTTTTGCCGCTCTTGGCGTGCAGGCTAGGATTTCTCAAGGTAAGATTATTATTCAGCCACAAAAAGAAGCAGTGGTGCAGTTAATTGAAAAATTAAAATCTTGATTTAAGGTTTGGGCTGTTAGAATTAAAACAGCTGATCGTTGGAAAGGACATAAATGAGTATTACAATCCCTGATCCTTGGTTGATGTTATTGGTTTTTGTTGTGTTTATTATCACAATGCTTTTGCTTAATTCTTGGCTTTTTAAACCTTTGATTGGCTTTATGGATGAGCGCGAAAATTCCTTACGCAAGGATATGGAATCTGCAATGAGCGATGATAATGAGGTTCAGGAAATTCAAGAAAAGATTCGTGCTATTTTTGCTGATGCCAAAGCGCAGGCAAGTAGTATCATAGAGAGTGCAACTATAGAAGCCAAGGCTGAATATGATGAAAAAATGGAAAAACAGGCTAATGAAGTCCAAGGGAGAATAGATAGTTTTCGGGCTGATCTTGAGAATCAAAAAAACCAAGCAAAACAGGAGTTGTTGGCGGATTTAGGCGTTTTCGAAACGGCTTTGAAGTCTAAAGTTCAGCAAATATAGGGAGATAAAGTATGAAGTATTGTGTGCGATATGGCGTGGTATTTGGTTGTTTGCTTGGGGTCTCGTATGCATCTGGTGCGGTGGATATATCTCATACGGATTTTAGTGAAAGGGTCATAAATTTTATTATCTTTCTTGCTATTTTGTGGTATTTGGGTGCTCATAGACTTAAGGCTTTGCTTCAAAGTCGTCAACAAGAAATTAGTAGTCGTTTCGAGCAGGCTCAAGATAGGATCAATGAAGCAAAAAGAGGTAGAGAGCAGGCACAGAAGCAATTGGAAGAAGCACAGAAGAAGGCTGCTGATATTATCGCTACGGCAAGGAAAGAGGCTGTTGTGATTGCGCAAAAGTATGAAGAGCAGTGTAGTGTAGACATAGAGAATCTTATTAAATCGAGCGAGTCTTTGATGTTTTTTGAGCAGAGAAAGGCTCGTGTGGAACTCGTAGAGTCAGTATTGAAGGAATTATTCAATAGTAATGCGGCTGATATTGACACGCAGGAATATGTGAGAATTTTAAATAAGAAGGTGGCGTAGATGGAAGAGATTATCGCTAAGAAGTATGCCCACGCACTTATACAGTGTTTCAAGAGAGATGAGCTAGAGAATCTATCTAATCTGTTTTTGCAGGCTTCACAGGCTTTTTGTGTGGAGAAATTTAGGGATATGATTCATTCGCCCTATATGACAAAGATGGAAAAAAAGAGATTATTGATTGCTTTATTTAGTGATGATGAGCAGGTAGGTGCGTTTTTGGATCTGCTTATAGAGAACAAGCGCATAGATATTATTCCGTTTGTGAGTAGTATTTTAGAGAGATATTTGCGTGCGCTTGACAATAGCTATAAAGCTATTTTGTATGCACCTAAAAATTTGGATTCTAGCACAATTTCTAATATTACCGATAGCTTATCTGCCAAGCTTGGAGTTAAGCTGCATATTGAGCAGTCTTCTACCAAGGTTGATGGTATTAGGTTGGCTGTGCAAGACTTGGGGATAGAGGTGTCTTTCCTTAAAGAAAGATTTTTTGATGATCTTAGGTCTCATATCTTAAGATCCATATAATTTAATTCAATAGCAAGGAGTGTAAGTGGTACAGAAATTAAAAGCAGAGGAAATTAGCTCAATTATTAAGGATAAGATCAATAGTTTTGATGTGAGTGTTGATATATCCGAAACAGGCAAGGTTGTTGGCTATGCTGATGGTGTAGCTAAGGTGTATGGATTGAAAAATGTTATGTCGTATGAGATGGTTGAATTTGAAACTGGCGATCTTGGACTAGCATCTAATCTAGAAGAGGGAAATGTTGGGGTTGTTATTCTTGGAGGTGGAAATAATATCCGCGAGGGGATGTCTGTAAAACGCCTCAAGCGTCTTATGAAAGTGCCTGTGGGAGATAGTGTTGTTGGTCGCGTGATTAATACGGTCGGTGATCCTATTGATGGCAAAGGTGCTATTGAGTCGAGTGAATTTCGTTTTGTTGAGCAAAAAGCACCTGGGATTATGGATAGAAAGTCTGTTCATGAACCATTGCAGACTGGTATCAAAGCGATTGATGCTCTTGTGCCAATCGGTAGGGGGCAAAGAGAGCTTATTATAGGCGATAGACAGACAGGTAAGACAACTGTTGCTATTGATACTATCATAAATCAAAAGGGACAGGATGTTATTTGTATTTATGTGGCTATAGGGCAAAAGGAATCAACTGTTGCGCAGGTGGTGCGCAAACTTGAGGAGCACGGTGCTATGGAATATACCGTTATTGTTAATGCACCTGCTTCTTCTTCTGCAGCTATGCAATACCTTGCTCCCTATACAGGCGTAACTATTGGTGAGTATTTTAGAGATAATGCACGGCACGCTCTTATTATTTATGATGATTTGAGCAAGCACGCTGTTGCATATCGTGAGATGAGTTTGATTTTGCGCAGACCTCCTGGTCGTGAAGCATTTCCTGGTGATGTGTTTTATATTCATTCTCGCTTGTTGGAAAGAGCGGCTAAGTTGTCTGATGAAAAAGGGGCTGGCTCACTGACAGCTTTACCAATTATTGAGACCCAAGCTGGCGACATTTCGGCATATATTCCTACAAATGTCATTTCTATTACTGATGGGCAAATATTTTTAGAGACAAATCTGTTTAATTCTGGGGTGCGCCCTGCTATCAATGTAGGACTTTCTGTTTCTCGTGTTGGTGGTGCTGCGCAAATTAAAGCCACAAAACAAGTTGCTGGAACATTGCGCCTTGATTTAGCTCAGTATCGTGAGCTTCAAGCCTTTTCACAGTTTGCTTCGGATCTTGATGAGACAAGCAGAAAGCAATTAGAGCGCGGGCAAAGAATGGTTGAAGTTCTTAAGCAACCACCATATTCTCCTTTGGCTATTGAGAAGCAGGTCGTTGTAGTTTTCGCCGGTGCCAAAGGATTCTTAGACGATATTCCAGTGGGTCGAGTTGTGGAGTTTGAGAATGATCTTTACCCCTTTATAGAAGCTAAATATCCTAAGATTTTTGAAGAGATTCGCAGTAAAAAGGCTTTAGACAAAGAGTTGGAAGCTGTTTTAACGAAGGCTATTGAAGAATATAAGCTTAGTTTCAGCTAAATAATTTGGAGTAGGAAATGGGAAATAATCTAAAAGAGATAAAGACAAAAATTGATAGCGTGAAGAATACCCAAAAAACTACGCGTGCAATGAAGTTGGTCTCTACATCGAAGTTGAAAAAAGCTGAAGAAATGGCGAAACGCTCTCGTGTTTATGCAAATAAACTTAATGAGATTTTTGAAGATATTGTCTCAAAGATTCAGGTGCGAGGTCTTGAAAATATCAATAGTAGTTTTTTTGTTGATGCTAAACATAGAGAGATTAAGAAAGTTGATATTGTGTTTGTAACTGCCGACAAGGGGTTGTGCGGTGGTTTTAATGTAACAACAATCAAAGAGGTTCTTAGGCTTATAGCAGATCTTAAGAGTAGGGGCATCAAGGTTAGATTGCGTGGTATTGGGAAAAAAGGCATAGCCTATTTTACTTTTAATGAGATAGAAATTCTTGATAAGATTATTGGGCTTAGTTCGAGTCCAGACTATGAAAAGTCGAGTGATTTTATCCGTAAAGTAGCGCAAGATTATCTAGATGGATTGACTGATGAGGTGATTTTGGTTCATAATGGTTTTAGAAATAAGATTTCCCAAGAGCTTAAGATTAAAAGTATATTACCTCTAGGGTTTGATCTTAATGAATCAAGTAGTGCTGCACAGCAACATGCTACTTATAATAGTGTGAATATTGAACCAGATGAAGAAGAAGATGTGGTATTGGATCAGTTAGCACAGAGATATATTGAGTATAACATGTATTATGCATTGATAGACTCTCTAGCTGCTGAACATAGTGCTAGAATGCAGGCAATGGATGCGGCAACGAAAAATGCTGGCGAACTTGTAAGGGATTTAACTATCTCGTATAATAAAGCACGGCAAGAATCTATTACAACAGAGCTTGTAGAGATTAATGCTGGTGTTGAAGCGATGAAATAAACCAAAAAGGAGTATGAGTATGGAAGGTAAAATTGTTCAAGTAATGGGTCCGGTGGTTGATGTGGATTTTGATTCATATCTTCCTTCTATCAATGAAGCACTTGATGTGGTGTATGATTTTGATGGTGAGAAAAAAGGTTTAGTTTTAGAGGTTGCTGCGCATCTAGGGGACAATAGGGTTAGAACTATTGCTATGGATATGACTGAAGGCTTAACGAGAGGGCAGTCTGCTATGGCTAGAGGAAAAATGATAGAAGTGCCTGTTGGTGAGCAAGTTCTTGGCAGGATTTTTAATGTTGTTGGTGATGTCGTAGATGGCGGCGATCCCGTTGAGACAGATTTGAAATGGCCAATTCATAGAGAAGCTCCAAAGTTTGAAAATCAAAGTACCAAAACAGAAATGTTTGAGACAGGGATAAAGGTTGTTGATTTATTGGCTCCGTATTCTAAGGGTGGTAAAGTTGGATTGTTTGGTGGTGCTGGCGTGGGCAAAACAGTTGTTATTATGGAACTAATCCATAATGTTGCATATAAACATAGTGGCTATTCTGTATTTGCTGGAGTTGGGGAGCGGACACGCGAGGGAAATGACTTGTATCACGAGATGAAAGAAGGTGGTGTCTTGGATAAAGTTGCTTTGTGTTATGGGCAGATGAATGAGCCACCAGGGGCAAGAAATAGAATTGCTTTTACAGGACTTACTATGGCGGAATATTTCCGCGATGAGAAAGGGCTCGATGTTCTTATGTTCATTGACAATATCTTCCGTTATGCGCAATCCGGTGCGGAAATGTCTGCACTTTTAGGGAGAATTCCTTCTGCTGTGGGTTATCAACCTACGCTTGCTAGTGAGATGGGAAAACTACAGGAGCGTATAACATCTACAAAGAAAGGTTCTATTACATCTGTTCAGGCAGTTTATGTGCCAGCCGATGACTTAACAGACCCAGCTCCGGCATCTGTTTTTTCACATCTTGATGCGACAACCGTTTTGAATAGAAAAATTGCAGAGAAGGGTATCTACCCAGCTGTCGATCCATTGGATTCTACATCGAGAATCCTTGATCCACAAATTGTTGGAGAGGAACACTATAAGATTGCAACAGGAATTCAACAAATTCTCCAGAAATACAAAGATCTGCAGGATATCATTGCAATTTTGGGTATGGATGAGCTTTCAGAAGAGGATAAGAAAGTTGTTGAACGAGCAAGAAAAATTGAGAAGTTTTTGTCTCAACCATTTTTTGTTGCAGAAGTTTTTACAGGCAGTCCCGGAAAATATGTTACGCTTGAAGAGACTTTAGATGGCTTTAAAGGAATCTTGGAAGGCAAATATGACCACATACCAGAGAATGCTTTTTATATGGTTGGAAGTATTCAAGAAGTTATAGAAAAAGCAGAGAAAATGAAAAAATCTTAGAGAGAAAAGTGATGAAAAAGCTTGCTGTTAGTATTGTTACTCCCTATGGGGAGATTTTTTCTGGTGAGGTGGATAGCGTAACTATGCCTGGAGTGGATGGGGAGTTTGGTGTTTTGCATGGGCATTCCAATCTTCTTTCTTTATTGAAAGCAGGTGTTATTGAGATTTCTCAAGGACAATCTAGAGATTTAGTTGCCATTGATTGGGGGTATGCTGAAGTAACATCCTCGAAAGTAGATATTATTGCAAATGGCGCAGTTGCAATTGGGGGGCAGAGTGAGAGTGGGGTGTCAGAAGCTATCGCAAGTGCCAGGGAGTTGCTTGAGAGTGCATCAAACGATAAGGTTGCCATATATTCTGTTGTTTCTAGAATTGAGCACGCCGCAAAAAGCCGATTCTAATGGGTTCTGTTTTTCAGTTTCTTGAAGAGTCAAGCCTAATTACTTTACTTACATTGTGCTGGCTTTCTGCGTATTGTTTTGCAACACTTTGGATCTTCTTTTATAAGTATATTAGTCTCGCAAAGATGGTAAAAGATGAGCAGGATTCTTTAGAGGCTATTTTACAAGGAGAACAGAGATTTCCAAGAGATGCAATTTTTATCAGTGCGGATCATCGCGATGTTTCTCCCAATATTTTTTCTCTGTGGAAGAATAAAGCCATTAAGCATTCTACTACAGGGCTTGCTTTTTTAAGTATCATTGCTTCTACCTCTCCTTTTATAGGGCTTTTTGGGACTGTTGTTGAGATTTTAGATGCTTTTGGTAGGCTTGGTAATAGTGGGCAGGTTTCCTTTGATGTTATTGCGCCTGTAATTTCTAAGGCATTAGTTGCTACGGCAGCTGGTATATTAACGGCAATTCCAGCATATACTTTTTTTATGATTCTTAAGCGCAAGGTGTATGATTTAGGTGTTTATATTCAAATGCAGATTGATTATCTGTCATCTGCAAAATAAGTGACTTGCTATATGGATGATCAGTTTTTGTGGGAGGATAAGCCAGAGTTAAACATTACCCCACTTGTGGATATTATGCTTGTTTTACTAGCAATTCTTATGGTTACAACACCCACCATAGTGTATCAAGAAGATATTACTCTACCAAAGGGTAGTAAGTCGGCAAAAAAAACTCAAAACAATATGCTCGAAATTCGTATTGACAAGAGAAAAAAAATTTATATTAAAAACAATACTTATGAATATAAAATGTTTCCAGATAGTTTCAATCTACTAGCAAAACAGTATAGTAAAAAAGACACATCAATTTTTATTCGAGCTGATAAGGATTTGAGTTATGAGAGTGTGATTTATATTTTAAAAAGTGTCAAAGAAGCAGGATTTAATAAAATTTCTTTGGTGACAAATGGGTGAATGTAAGAAAGCATTGCTTGTTTGGAGTGGTATAGGTGCATTGTTTTTTTACTGTGTTATTTTTGTTTTATTATTGAAATTTTCTTCTATTTTTACGACGAAATACACATCTCATATTGCTACAACAATGGAGCAGGCTGTAAGCATTGATATTGCTCCAATGGAGATGACTCAAGAAAATAAAAAGGATTCTGGCACGCATCTTGAAGGGACTGGTATTAGAGATATTTTTTCAACAATTCCAGATATGATGGCACCCGCCAAAGAAAGTGGGGATAATCGTAGTCAAAAAGCAAAAAACACAAAAGATAAAGTAGATTCTAGCCGATTGCAGGCTTTGCAAAAACAGCTTGAAAAGCTTAATTCCACTTTTAATGCAATGGACAATAAAGCACTTGATGTGCAATCACAAAGTATTTCTCCAGAATTTGCAGATGGAGAGTATAATGAATGGTTTGGTAAAATTTATGATATAATCTACCGAAAATGGCAGTCAAGATATTATCAGGATGCTGAAGTTAGCGCACTAATTCGTGTAACTAATATAGGTAATTTTAGCTATCGCATTGTAAAGCTCTCGCAATATGATGACTATAATCAAAGTGTGATTGATCTTTTGGAATCCTTAAAACAAGAAAAGCTTCCGCCTTATCCAAAGGGTAGGGTTGTTGAGATAAAGGTAAATTTTCGGCTCAAATAAAGGAGTGTTATGAGAAGTTTTTTTGGGATTATGGTGCTGATTAGTGGCTTATTTAGTGCTGATGCTACGATTGATATAGTTAAGTCTGGACAGAAAACTCCAAAGGTTGAGATTGGTTATGTTGCTAGTGGCGAGTCTTTGTTGGCAAAAAAAATTTATAAAATTTTATTGGGTGATTTGAGTGTCTCTGGGCATTTTGATCCTGTGGATGGCTCAATATATGCACAAGACACTATAGATTTTGGTGCATATCGGGCAAAAAAAATTGACCTTGTAGGCATAGTTCGAGTTATCAAAGAAAATAAGATTCTTAAGGTGTCATTGCTTTTTTATGATAATAACTCATCGTCTCTAAAGATCAATAAAACTTACCAACTAACAGATTCTGCTCTTTATCCTTTTGTTGCCCATAAGATGGCAATTGATATTAACTCTTATATTAAAGCACCCACAATTGCTTGGATGAATCGCTATGTTGTTTATGCACAATATACAGGTAGCGGACAAGCTAATATTGTCCTGGGCGACTATACACTCACATATAATCGCACAATTGTTACAGGAGGCTTAAATATCTTTCCAAAATGGGTAGATTCTACACAAAAAGAAATTTATTTTACCAAGTATTTATTGCGTCCAACAATCATAAAATACAACATTCAAACCGGTAGTTCGGAGCAGATTATTGCTAGCGATGGTATGGCTGCGGTATCGGATGTTAGTAGAGATGGGCAGAAAATTCTAGTTACCTTAGCACCTAAACATCAATCAGATATTTACCTTTATAATGTTGCAAACAAAGAGCTTACGCAACTTACTAAGTATTCCGGCATTGATGTATCGGGCTATTTTATTGATAATGAAAGATCTATGGTATTTGTGTCTGATCGATCTGGTTATGCCAATATTTATTCCAAGAGACTTGATATTGATGCGCCTGCCGAACAAGTCGTTTATCATGGGCGCAATAATAATTCTATAACTGCCTATGGGGATTATGTAGCCTATTCTAGCAGGGAAAGCGACAATGAGTTTGGTGCTAATACATTCAATATTTATCTTATTTCAACCAAAACAGATTATATTAGGCGACTAACTGCTATAGGAAATAATCAAATGCCAAGATTCTCTAAAGATGGCGGAAGTGTGATGTTCTTAAAGCATACATCTGGGCAAACTGCTTTAGGGGTTATACGGCTTGATTACAACAAAAGCTATCTATTTCCACTCAATAGGGCTAGTATCCAGTCTTTTGATTGGTAAGTAAATGGAGTAAAAACAAAAAGCAATAAAAGTTTGGTATAATCTAAACCATAAATCTGAAGCAAGGAGTTTGAAATGAAGAAAGCGGTTGTGATTTTTGGAGTGGTTGCAGCACTTTTTATGCTGACTGGGTGTCCAAAAGAGAAGGTTAATGTCGTTGGGGCTGGAGATGGGGAGATGGTTGGTGGATCTTCAGAATCCACAAGCAGCATTTCATCTAAAGAGACTGGGGATTTGCTGGGCAGTGTATATTTTGATTTTGATAAGTTTGTTATTAGACCCGATATGCAATCTGTAGTAGATGTGATTGCAACTCAAGCGCAATCACAAGATTCTATTCAGCTTGTGATTGAAGGTAATACTGATGAGTTTGGAACAGATGAATATAATTATGCTCTTGGCACAAAAAGAGCCATAGCTGTGCGTGATGCTCTCGTGGTTAAAGGTATGAGTAGGGATAGTATTCGTGTTGTGAGTTTTGGTGAGAGCAAGCCTATTTGTATGGATAAGACAAGAGATTGTTACCAAAAAAATCGTCGCTCCGATGTAAAAGTATCAAAATAGTTTATCAAAGCAGAATAAGTGAAGTGTGGTAAATTCTCTTATTGCCTTTTGCTTTCTTTGGTGGCTCTGTGGGCTGAGCCATCGGCTTTTGAGTTGCAGAGTGGCGCAACAAAGAAAGAGTTAAAAACCCTTCAATCTACCAATAAAAATCTTGAAAATTTAGTAATAGATTATAGTGCCAGGATTCAAATGCTTGAACAATCTAGAGATGGTATGCAGAGCGTTTTAGATGGGCAGGCGTTACGCATAAAGTCTTTGCTTGATACCATAGGGAAACAGGAAGCAACAATACAAACTTTGCAGTCAAATCTTGATTATCAGAATGACTTGGTTAGACAACATAACTCAACGATTGAGAATATGCAAAAAACTATAGATCAACTTACCGCTAAACTTAGTGATTTGACCACATTGACAACCAAGTTAAATCAAGATATTTTGAATGAGCTTGGTGTCTTGACAGGAACCAATAATCAAGCGCAGAAAAAATCAAAACCCCAAACTAGTAACGAAGACTTCAAGTCGGTAAATGCTGGGAGTAGGGGCAGTGATGATTTTACTAAACTTAGCAACAAAGAGATTATCGATCAAGCTAGAAAACTATATAGAGAGAAAAATCTCCTAGAATCTAAAAAACGCTATGAATGGTTGGTGAAGAATAATTATAAAGTTGCATCATCGCTTTATATGCTTGGCGAGATTGAATATCAGCGCAGTAAGTTTGCAGAAGCGATAAGTTTTTATAAAAAAAGTGCTTCGTTAGATGATAAGGCGAGTTATATGCCTATTCTTTTGTGGCATACAGCGTGGGCTTTTAGGTATTCTAAAGATATGGATAACTACAATAAATTTTTGGATTCTCTTATTCGTTTATATCCAGAATCTGAACAGGGTAGGAAAGCCAAAGATTTACGACAAAAAAATAAAAACAAAGGATGACAGGTGGATTCTACAGAACAAAAGCAAGTTGTGGCGATATTTTATGAAGTAAAAGATGCGGATACTCAAGATATTATTGATAGCAATGTAACTTCTCGACCATTGGAGTTTTTGCTTGGTGCTGGGCAGGTGATCAGCGGTCTTGAGCAGGCTGTGTTAGGCGCGAAAAAGGGCGATAAGCTTAATTTATCTATAGCTCCAGAAGATGCCTATGGTGTTTATCAAGCAGATTTTGTGCAAGAGGTTCCAAAGGATCAGTTTGATGGTATTGTTTTAGAAAAGGGTATGACGCTTTTTGGACAAGCAGAAGATGGGCAAACAGTGCAGGTTGTTGTTAAGGATTTTAATGATAGTAGCGTGATGATTGATTATAACCACCCACTAGCTGGCAAGACTTTGTTGTTTGATGTTGAGGTTGTTGATATGCGAGATGCTACTGCCGATGAGATCTTGCAAGGTTATGTGGGTGGTGGTTGCTGTGGTGGTGGATCTTGTGATACATCACATCACGATCATGGAGATAGTGGTTGCTGTGGTGGTGGATCTTGTGGCTGCCACTAGGGGCTAGTGCGTGAGAGAGTTTTTTGCCTGTGTGATTTTTGCCGGGTTTTTTAGTGCTGCCTATGGATATGGTGAGCATATTAAGACTCTAGAGGCTTCTTTCACACAGCATACCAAAAGTCAAGATAGCGTGCTTGTGTATAGCGGTAAATTGTATATTAAGGCTCCAACCAAGGCAAAATGGGTGTATGAAGCACCGACTAAGAAAGAGCTCTATGTAGATGGTGATAAAGCGACTATTTATGAGCCATTTTTAGATCAAGCCAGTGTTGGTAAAACAAAAATTGATTTTCTCGAGATTTTGCGCAAGGCAAAAAAACAGCACGATGATACATATAGCACAGATTTTGATGGCACGCGATATGTGCTCACTTTAGCCAATAATATTCCTAGCAAACTCACCTTTACCGATGAATTTGATAATGCTGTAGAAATTACACTGCATAATGTATATATAAACCGCACAATTAGCGATGATGTATTTGTATTTGTGCCTCCGGCTGGGACTGATATTATCCGGCAATATTAATATACTCGTAGCACGAATTTACGATAGAGAAAATAAGATCCTGTCAGCCAGACCAATGGCAAGCCAAATATACCATAGAATGGGGCATTTTGACTGAATATGTGCATTGCTATAAAATATCCAGCCACGCTAATTAGTAAATATACATAGCTAAGATTTTTATGGAATCTAGGGTTTGCTATGCCAAATAATGGTATGAGAAAAATACTTGCTATGGGAAATAGTGATGTGATTATGGCTTGGGCAAGACGCCTAGCTTGCGAGCTGCTTCCTTCAAAGGCACTCTTCCAGTATGCCCACAAATCATATGAGCTGAGATTTATTTCATCGATTTTGGTATGCACAAGCATTTGCCCAAAATCTGCTCGTTCTACTTTGTTTGGTTCGGCAAAGTATGCGCTTCCGTTGCGTAGTAGTAGGGTAAATACACCTTCATTATTAGACATTTCACCTTCTTTGGCAGTGATAAATACTTCTTGGGATTCTAGGTTACTAGAGAAGAGCACCAACCCTTCATAGTGTCTATCGTGTGCAGTATCCGCATACACAAGCCAATCGCCCAGTTTTTGCCCAAACTCACCAGCTTTAATATTGATATTTACTTCAGCGCGTTTTTGAGCCATAAAATTGCCATAAGCACTTTTAGAGAGTGGGATCAGCGCGAGAGAGAAAAATAGCAATACAATGCTAGCAAAAATACTAAGCCCAATAAATGGAGCTAGAATCTTGCGCGGTGAAATTCCTAGAGAAAAAAATACAAGCAACTCATAATCAAACGACAATCTTGATAGTCCCAAAACACAGGCACAGAAAAAAGTGATAGGAATGATAAAAAATACACCATTTGGTATGGAATATAAAAAAATCTGTCCTAGATCCCACACATTAAGCTTGATAAATTGTGTAATGGTAGCAAGACCTATGAGCAGCACCACAGAAGCTATAAAGAATAGCACAATAAAAAATGGTAAAAATATCTGCGCAACTGAATGAAAAAGATAGCGTTGTCTCATAGCCATAGTCCCCACAATACCCCCACTCCAAGTCCTCCAATTATATAGGGGATTAGAGGGATTGCAATGTTTGTGTGTTTGGTAAAGATTCTGCTAAAAATACTAACAATACTAGCCAACACACAGCCCCAAAATATGCTAATCACAGTGGTTTCAAAACCAAAAAGCGCACTAAAACTTGCACAAAAGATAATATCCCCTTCCCCAAGAAGCTGTTTTTGCAAGAACATTATCCCTAGAATATATACTAAGCTGATAAGTCCAGCACCCAATAGCAAATCATAAATAGTAGATATATCTATGAAAAAGTTGTCTTGCAAGATGTGTGCGAGTATGATGCTTTTGCTAGCACTTATAAGCAAAAGAGCTAGATTTTGCCAATTTGGCACGGCATAGTAGTAAATATCCCATACGCAAAGAGATAGGCTTAATATCACAATCCCAAGTAGCCAAGGTAGCAAAGTAGAGTCTCCGCTGCTACCAATTATGGCACATATAAATGCGCCAATCCCGCTCCATAGATAGCGCGAAGTGTGCTTGTATTGAGTGGTGTGAGCTTGGTGTGTGGTGTCATTTTGCTCAAGGTGTGGTTTGTGGGGATTGGGGCTAAGTAGCCAAACTCCAGCTGCTCCCACACAAGCCCCCAAGCAGCATTGCATAGCAGAGAAATTTTGTGTAAAAGATGCTTGCCATACATCATCAAGGGTTATAGTAAAAATCTCCATACCTACCTCTAATGCATTGTGCCATCAACAACAGGCACAAACAAACATTCTTCTAAAATCTCTTCGTTGCTTAGAATCCCATTGCGTTTGGTAAAGCGTTTTATGTATTGTTTAGCTTGTTTGGGGGCAGGGCTAGCCCCAGAGAGCGTTAAGATAGTCTGTGTGGTGTTTGGGGCTTGCATAGGGGCTACGAGAATCCCTCCTTCTTCTAGTTGATCGATAATGGCTTGTGGAATCTTGCTTTCTATACAGGCAGAAAATAGGATTCTATCATAAGGTGCATATTCTGCCCAGCCTTGCTGTCCATCACTAAATTTTGTGTGGATATTACTTACACCCATTGCCCGAATGCGTTTTCTTGCTTCTGTGAGCAATGACTCTATGCGCTCAATGCTAAAAACACGGCGAAAGATTTGCGCAAGCACCATAGCTTGATAGCCACTTCCACAGCCAATCTCTAGGACACTATCGCCCGGAGTGAGATACTGCGTCATTTTGGCGACTGTAAGGGGAGATGATACCCATTGTGCCGCTCCCATAGGTAGTGGATCTAGGCTATAGGCTAAATGTTTAGAGAAATCTGGGACAAACATCTCTCTATCGACAGATTCTAGGGCATTGCGCACTTGATCTTGCAGGGGAAATTGCCTGGCAATTTCATTGCACATAAAATGTCCTTTTATCTTATGCATTCCTTTAATCCTACATTGATATACTTGCGCATTTTTTCTACTTCGGCAATGTCGATTTGAGCTTGTATAATCTCTTGGCTATCATCTTGTATAGTCTTGCCATAAGGGCTGATGACAGCACTTGATTTTGCCATATGTAAGCTAGCACTATTGCTAGTGATCACAAAACATTGATTTGCTATAGCAAGCGCACGCGAGAGTGTTTCAAAGTGATCTTTTCGTGCTTGTCCCCATTGCGCTGGGATAAATAAGACATCAACCCCCTGAAGCTTCTGCCATAGATCGACAAATCGCAATTCAAAGCAAATAAGCGCGCCACAATTCATACCATCAAGTCGAAATGGAATAATTTCATTTGCCGAGCCTGATGCAAAATGCAAATGCTCTTCACCAAGCATAAATAGCTTATGTTTAGATTGCTTGTGGATCAATTCGCCCTTGGAAAACACTTTAAGATTGTTGTAAAACTTGTGGTTTTTCTTCTCAATCATTGTGGTGATGATTGTGTGATTGGTGCTTGCATTGAGTAGCTGCTCTGTGGCGTGCTTGCTAAATTCACTTGCCTCATCCATATTTTGATAGCAGAATCCACTTAGCACTAATTCCGGTGTTAGGATAATAGAGCCGCTTTTACTCTTTTGGATTTGTGTAATGACACGCGCGAGATTGTCCTGAAAATTCTGCTTTGTCTTTATTTGTAGCGATATAATGTCTTTAAAAATCATCGAAATCTACTCCACCTTTAGTATAGTTTGTAACCTTGCCTTCAAAGAAATTGGTTCTTTGGTTGTTAAAGCTACTAAAGCTCCTAAACCAATCTAAAGTATTTTTAGTGTTGTAGAGCTTTGGCATACCGACTTTGCTCAGTCGCTCATCTGCTAAGTATTCTAAAAATCCCCGGATACTCTGTGATGATAGCCCGAGTGATTGTCCTTGCGTGATGTATTCCCCCCATTTGGCTTCTACCTCTACCCCAGCCCTAAACATTTCTACAACTTCATCTTGCAGATCTTTTGTAAATAGATCGGGACGCTCTTGCTTGAGTGTGTTGATTAGATTCTGGAATATGAGCAGATGTGTAACTTCATCTCGTTGGATAAAGCGTATCATTTGGGCAGTGTTGAGCATTCTTTCTGTGCGTGCGATAGCATAGAAGTAGCAAAATCCACTATAAAAATAAATACCCTCTAAAATTTGATTGGCAAATAATGCTTTGATGAAGTTTGTCTCTGTAGGGCTTTCTGCTAAGCTTATGTAAATATCAGCAATATAGTCGTTTTTGTTTCGTAGTTGCATATCTTTGCGCCACATATCATAGATTTCATTTGTGTTGTCACTAATAGATTCTACCATAACTGCATAGGACTGGCTATGGAGCGATTCTTCAAATGCCTGTCGTATGAGCAGTAGATTGATCTCGGGGCTTGTGATAAATGGATTGATATTGTCGTTTATGTTGTTTGTTTGCAAGGAATCCATAAAGATAAGCTGGGCTAAAGCCCTATCATAGCCCTGCCTTTCAGCTGCACTAAGCTCTGCGTAATCCTTTTTATCACCATTCATATTCACTTCTTCAGGGAACCAAGTATTAGCGATCATTGTTTTCCAAAGCTTGTAAGCCCATTGATATTTGATCCTTGTTAAATCAAACATCGCTGTGGGATTTCCTCCAAAGATTTTGCGCTCATCTATGGACTCATTGGAGTTTGGGTCATATATTTTTTTATGTGTTAGTAGAGAAATAGGCTTTTTCATCACGCAGCTATCCTTCATCAAAATATCAAGGGCGTTATTATAATCTAAAAAGCTTATAGTCTAAGAAAATCATACTTTACTCAAATATTTTTCTAAATCCCCATTCTTGCGCTATATGCGTGATTTGTGTGCGTGTGAGAGTGATTGAGAGTCTCTCTTGTGCATCTCCTAAATGATCTAAAATCGTGCCATCAGGCATAGTGATAAGACTATCACCATAAAACTCCCATTGCTCATCGCAAACTTCGCAGGTGCCTATGCGATTTACGCGCAAGATAGCACAGCCATTGAGTAGCGAGCGCACTTTGCATAATTCTCTCCACCTGCTAGCAGAATCAAAAGTATTTGCACAAGGCATAATCACAATATCCACACCTTGTGCCTTAAGCTTGCACCAAATTTCATCAAAATGTATTTCAAAGCCAAAAAGCATAGCAATTTTGCATCCACCTAGCGTAAAAATACTTGGCGTTTTGATAGTTTTAGGCTGTGGATTGCCAAAATATGCGGCTTCGTTCCAATATTCATAAGCGATAAGTCGCTGCTGGGTGTAGTAAATATGCTTTGTGGATTCTGGGTTGATATAAACTAGTTGCTTACATAGAGTGTTTTTGACTTTAGTAATGATGGGAGCGACAAAGTGGATATGATGCTTTTGTGCCAGAGCTTCAAGTGAGATTATCTGTGCTGTGGAGTGTGCGAGAATCTCATCTTGACTTTGCTTGCATAATGCAGTGAAAAATGGATTAAGGGTGTATTCTGGGAGGACTACTAGCGCATCTTTTGGCAATTTATGGCAAAAGAGTGCTAAACGAGAATCATTTATGCTAAGAGTATCTTGCTGATAAAGCTCTATACGCATTAGTGTGTCTCTGCTGGATTTATACTAGAATCTAGTGATTTTATCTCTTCATACTCTAGCTTGGCTTTTTCTAAAAGATCTTGAGCATTTTTCAGCTCCTGCATTCCTTGCTTATAAAGTGTCAAGCTATCCTTTAGGCTTAGGTCTTGCGTATTGAGTTGCTGTAAAATGTCTTTGATTTGCTTGATTTTGTCTTCGAAATTTTCCAAGTAGTTCTCCTTATATCATTCAAAAAATTTGAAAATAAATACCGCTAGAATCACTATTGGCGCGATATAGCGAATGATAAAATACCACACTGAAAATGCAATGGGACTAAGAAAGTCGCGCGTAAATTCTCTTAGCGTATCTTTTTTGATGATATAGCCAAGGAAAATAATCGAAGCAAGCGCACTAAGAGGCATAATGATTTTGGCTGTTAGATAATCAAGCCAGAAAAATGCCGGGTTATCCAGCTGTATAAGGGTATTGAGCCAGAAGAATATGCTGTGCTTATCTGTTGTGATAAGCAGTGGGGTTTGTAGATGCTGTATGTGGTATGAGCTAAAAGAGTGGATAGCAAAAAGCCCTAGCACAAATACCACCACACTTACCCAAAAGCTCGCTTTAGCTCGCGATACACCGCATCTTTGCGTGAGATAAAACACACTTGGCTCTAGGAGCGAGATTGTAGAAGTGATCCCTGCAAAGAGCAATGCCCCTAAAAATGCCAAGCATAGAATCTGCCCAACTGCACCAAACTCCGAAAAGATAAGTGGCAATGAGATAAATACTAGATTTATTCCTCTATCCCCATCATTGCCTAGCGAGCCATCATAGCCGAAGTAAAAAGTAAAAATGATAAGCCCTGCCACAAGCGAGATGATAATGCCAGGGACCACTACCCACAACGCTGAAGTAAGGAGATTTTGCTTCTCTTGGGTTAAGGCAGCATAGGTGATAATTGTCCCAACACCAAGTGAGAGTGAGAAAAACATCTGTGCTAGGGCTTCCATAAAGACATTAGAATTGATGTCCTCATACTTAAAGTCAAACAAAAAATGCACCGCTTGCATAAACGATGGCTGAAAAGCCGCATAAATAAGCAGTCCAATAAAGATGATAAACAGCAGTGGCATAAGCACGAGATTAAGCTTTTCAATCCCCTTTTTAATCCCAAGAGAGACGATGAGTGCGGTGATAAAAAGACAGGCAAAAAGCCCTAAGACTTGACACCAAATCCTTTCACTCATAAGCTCATTAAACGCCCATTTGGATAAAAACATATTGCTAGGGAGATTAAAGCTTATAGCCACGAAGTAGTAGAGGATCCAGCCCAAAATCACAGCATAAAAAGACAAGATAAGCGGACCGCCGATGATCGCTATCCCAGCAAGTCGCCACGGCTTTTTAGGGCTTGGATCAAGTGTCTCAAAGCAGCCCACTACATCTTTTTTGCCACGATTACCAATCACCATATCTGTGATAAGCAAGCTTACGCCAATCACTAGGGCAAGCACCAAAAATAGCAGCACAAATGCCCCGCCACCCATCTGCCCCGCCATATAGGGGAATCGCCAAATATGCCCAAGCCCGATCGAGCTACCAAGTGTCGCTAGAATAAAGCCGAATTTAGAAAATGTATTCATACTTGCCTACTCACTTATAATCGTGCCAATCCACGCAGCGATAATCACAAGTGGGACAACATAGCGGATAATGAAAAACCACACCACAAACCCCATTTCTCCCAAGAATCCTTGCGCCATTTCCTTGACTCTATCTTTGCCAATCACATAACCCACAAAAATCATACTAATGAGTGCGCCAAGAGGCATAATGAAATTTGAGCTAGCACTATCAAACCACACGAAAAGCTGCTTGCCTGCTAAGCTTAAAGTCTGTGAATAATCACTATTGAGTGAGAAAAGCAACACAAGCCCCACCGCATAAATCGCTCCTACAATCGTCCAAGTAACAACCTTGCGGTTTCTATTGTATCGCTGCACAAAATACATTACACTTGGTTCAAGGAGCGAGATCGTAGAAGTAATCCCAGCAAATGCTAACCCTATGAAAAAGAGTATCGCGACAATCGTCCCGCTTAGCCCCATTTTGCTAAAGGCAATGGGCAGAGCTTTGAATACAAGTCCGGTGCCTTGGGTTACTGCCACTTCATATTCATAGACAAAAGTAAAAATCATCACACCAGCAATAAGCGAGATGATAATCCCACATATCACGACATATAGCGCACTCTCAAGGAGATTTTGCCTAGAATCTGTAGAAGCGGCATAGGTGATGATGATCCCAATGCCAAGCGAAAGCGAGAAGCACATCTGCCCCATAGCAGCGATAATCACTTCAAAGGTAATATCTTCATACTTAAAGTCAAACAAAAAATGCACCGCTTGCATAAATGATGGCTGAAAAGCCGCATAAATAAGCAGTCCAATAAAGATGATAAAAAGTAGCGGCATAAGCACGAGATTGAGCTTTTCAATCCCATCTTTAATGCCAAGCGAGACGATAAGTCCCGTTAGCCCAAGCACCGCGCTAAAGCCCAGGAGTTGATAGAAAGAATGCGAGGTCAAAAGAGCCCCAAAGACTCTATCAGCCTGCTCGGCATTATCTGGCAGATCGATACTTACACCCACGAGATAATACACCACCCAGCCTAGCACCACTGCATAAAAAGATAGGATAACAGGACCACCAATAAGTGTGAGCCCAGCAAAACGCCAAGGTTTTTTAGGGCTTGGATCTAGCTCGATAAACGCATCAGCAGTGTTTTTTTGCGTTTTATTGCCCATAAGCATTTCACCCACAAGCATTGCCACCCCGATAAAAAGTGTCATCACCAAAAATAGCAGCACAAATGCCCCGCCACCCATCTGCCCCGCCATATAGGGGAATCGCCAAATATGCCCAAGCCCAATCGAGCTACCAAGTGTCGCCATAATAAAGCCAAATTTAGAAAAGCTACCCATTGTCAAACCTTAAATAATAATAAAGCAGACATTATAACTAATCAGGCTTAAAACTTATTGAGCGTGGCAAAGTGGATTCTAAGGGGCTTGGCATAGATTCTAAGCTAGAATCCACTTTTTCATCATTATGCATTGCGAGTGTTATTTCCGTGTGGTAATCCATAGTTTCATTCCTAGAATCCACTTTTGGCGATTTTTCAAAAGTGGATTCTAGTTAAGAGAGTGGATTGCCACGCAAGCACTACCGCGCTCGCCCTCAATGACAAAAACAGCCGAGAGTAAAAAAGTGGATTCTAGGAATGCAGCCTAGAGCATATCTAGCACAGCTTGCGCGTGTCCTTTTGCTTTGACATTATAGAGTGCGTGCAAAATCTTGCCACTTTTGATGATGAAAGTCGAGCGTATGATCCCCATCACCTCCTTGCCATACATCATTTTCTTGCCATACGCACCATAGGCACTCGCCACAGCTTTGTCCTTATCACTTAGGAGAATGTGCTTGAGATCTTGCTTGGTGATAAAGCCTTGGTGGCATTTGGGCGAATCTGGGCTAATGCCTATCACCACCGCATTTTTGGCAAAAAATTGCGGCAGCAGCTGGCTAAAATCTTGCGCCTCTATGGTGCAGCCGGGTGTATTGTCCTTGGGGTAAAAGTAGAGGATAATGGTCTTTTGTGCAAAATCTTTGAGCGAGATTTCTACGCCTTGGGCATCAGGGAGCTTGAAATCTGGTGCGATGTCATTGGCTTGTAGTTGCATAGTTGATCCTTTGATAGTGATTTAAGACATTGTAATGCACGCTAGCTTAACCCTAGCCTATGATATTGACTTCTTGCGCGCCATTGTAGAGTGCGACATAGCGCGTGAGAAACTGCTCTCTAGCACTGAAGTAGGGGTTTTTCTTCATAGGTGGTGTTGATGGATGGGGCTTTGTGGCTTGGGTAGAATCTTTAGCGTAAGATTCTGTGAAGATATACAGAGTTTGGGCGGCTGCCATTTTTTCCACTTCGCTCATTCCTTCACTTGCGCGCAAAAACACCTGATACTCTTTGTCGCTCATTTTTTCTAAAATCTCTAGCCCAAAGGTCTCTCTTTGTGTAGGGGTGTCTGCTTGCGTGGATTCTAGGGGGGCTTTGGGTGGCAGGGTCTTTGATACCGGGGCTGGCTCTTTGGTAGTCTGTGTGCTACTGCTTTCTTGTGGGGTGGTGTCTAGGTCTTTTGTCGTATGCAGCAAAGAGGAGAGAGAAGTAGTAGAGAGTCCATAGTCAATACGCACGCGCCAGCTCCAAATCCAAATATCGCACAAAGTGAAGCAAAAATCGCTCCAATATCTCAAAGCTGGATTTATAGGGGCGGTAGGATATAGAGCGGCTCACACGGCAGGCAAAATCGCTGCTTTGGCAGTATCTGTGGTGCGAGAAATGGCTGTCTCTCTCTGGGGGTGGGACAGAGGGTGTGTGTGATATGGGCTTGGGCTATGGCGAGATTTGTGGCTTTTGTGTTTGGCTCAAAAGTGGATTCTAGGATATAGGGGATTTGCGAGCAGTTTTGCAAGGTAAAATACTTTTTCCCAAAGGCGGGGATATGGGAGTCCAAACATAAAGAGAAGCTATCTGTGGCATACAAGGGGATAGATTCTACAATCGCCCAGCTCTGCAAGAAAATATGCGTAAGTTTAAGCGCACTAAGATTGCCCGGACCGCTAGCATAGTAAATGCCCCCCACGCGCACGCTTGATTCTTGCAGGTGCTGATACATTAGCGGCAAGGCACGCGAAGGCTTCTCATCGATATGAAAGGATTCTAGCAGCCTATCATCATCATAAAGCGCGTAATGCAAGGGAGAGTTGATACATACGACTAGGAGATTATAGGCGTGCATTTAGCTAATTGCCACTGCCTTTTCAAACTCTAGCACCTTTTGGCTCTCGCTTGCAGTAACGATCTCATACGCGCCTTCTTCTTGCAAGAGCTTTTGGGTGAGCAGAGAGTTTAGCTTATGACTTCCGGCAAAGGAGATATAGCTCCCAAGTAGCGGGATCCCCAAAATCGCCATATCCCCAATAGCGTCTAAAATCTTATGCCGCACAAACTCCTCTGGATAGCGCAAGCCCTCTTTATTCATAATGCCTGCTTCATCAAGCACGATACAATTATTGAGATTCCCGCCTTTTGCTAGCCCGATAGAGCGCAGATAATTTACTTCTTGCAAAAAGCCAAATGTCCTAGCCTTGGCTATTTCATCGATATAAGAAAGCTTAGAGAAAGTAAAGGTGTATTGCTGCTCTTTGATAGCTGGGTGCTTGAAATCGATAGAAAAATCAAATATGGTCTTTTGGCTTGGCTCTAGGCGGACAAATTTATCGCCATCGCGCACTTCTATGGGCTTTTTTATCTCAATAAGCTTGCGTGGCACATCAAACTCCACAATGCCCGCTTCATCAAGCAGCAGACAATGCGCGATCGAGCTGCCATCCATTATGGGGACTTCTTCATTATCAATGCTAATTTTTAGATTATCAATCCCATAGGCATAAATCGCCGACATCAAATGCTCTATCGTAGAGACTTTTGCTTCGCCTTTGCCAATCACCGTTGCCATAGTCGTATCGATAATGGATTCTGGCACAAGCGGAATGCTCACGCCCAAATCACTGCGGTAAAACACTATCCCACTATCAGCCTCCAAAGGCTCTAAAACAAGTGTAACAGGCACGCCCTTGTGCAAGCCTATACCTGTTAGCTCGACTCTTTTTGTAATCGTCCTTTGCTTCATACTATCTCCTTGACCGCTATTGTATCGCTATTTTTGATAATGATTTTTAAATGGCTATTGGCATTGATTTTAGCCACAATAGCCTCTGGCAAGATAGAATCGCAAAAGACAATATGCCCAGAAGTAAGATTGCGCACGATGAAAAACCCCCCATCTACGCGCAATACCCCAGCACAATCCCCAAAAATCACGACACTTTGCTTGGCATAAATATTTGCCCCGTGCGCAATATCGCCTAAAATAATTGCATTATCATCAAGTGTCATTTCTTCGCCACTGCGGATTTTATGGATTAGTGTGTGGCTTTGCTTTTGTGGAGAAGATTGCGAGGTCTTGGCTTCTTCAATCTTTGCTTCTTGTTTGGGTGGCGTGGAATTTAGGGCTTGTATAGATTCTGGGCTAGGCTTGCTAGGTAGAGTGCCTATGGTGTATAAAAGCCCATAAGATTGGCATAGCTCCTGCATACTTGTATCAATAGGGGCGGAAAAATGCAAAATAAAGCTTTGCAAAAGAGTGGCATTTTTCTTGATAAATGCGCTCCATTCTTGGTGATCACCATCTGTGAAGCTTAGAATCTGTGCGCGGTGTTGTCGTGTTTTCATCATTGGGCTTGGTTGATTAGGAGTTTGGCTTGTGCCAAAATATCAGTGATATTATGCTTGATCCAGCGAGAGTCCAGCCACTCTACATTGCGCACGCTAAGTCCTTGCACAAGCATACCAAAGTGCAAATGATCGCCAAACGCCCAGCCACTCTCGCCTGTAAGCCCAGCCACATCGCCAGCAAGCACTTCTTGCTCATTGCTTACAAGAAAGTCTGATAAATGCGCATATAAACTTGCCACGCCAAATCCGTGGTCAATCATAATTGTATTGCCATACACGCCTAGCTTTTGCCCTAAGATCACGCGCCCATTATTGGCGATAATGATTCTGTCATTTTTCACACTTGCAATATCAAGCCCTAGGTGGAGAGATTGGCTGGTCTTGCCCTGCGCATTGACATAGGTGCGCTTATCGCCAAAGCGACCCACCACGCTATAGCCTTTTAGTGGGATAAATGGACCCCACTCAATTGGGAAGTTTGTGTTTTGCGCATCTTGCAAGCAGGCTTGATAGGCACTCTCAGCAATGATTGCTTCATCTTTCAAGCGCACCTGTTCGTTGATATAGACAAACTTCTCAAAATCATCGTGCAGCTCATCAAGCTCTGGCTCATAGCGGATAGCCTTTATCTCGCTAATTAGCCCATCCATCTTGTCGCGCAAGAATTGCTCTTGCAGTTTTAGTGTGGAGGCTTGATAGCGCGGGGAAGTGTCTTTGATGAAAGGGATAGTGATACTTCTAGCATTTAGGGCTGTATCAGATACTTGGATTCTACCGCTGAAGTTTTGATTGCTTAGGGGCCAAGCAAGAATCACAGCGTAGTAGCCTTGCGCGACAAAGGGAAAAGGCACAAATGTATCTTTGCCATTAGTGATTGTGATGCTTTTAATATCCACGCTTTCAACATGGAATACCACAAGTGCGCTGCCACCATAGCTAATGCGCGGTGAGTGCGCTAGAATCGTAATAACAGGCTGCTTGGTGTTGATAGTAAAATCTAGGTGCTTAACCAATGTCTCACCGCTAAAAAAGTTCGCATTGCTCCAGTCCGTGATAGCTACTTCATAGTGTAGCTTTGTGTTATCGGGCAAATCGATCTCGGGGCGCGGTAGCCAGATCCTAAGCTTTTCTGGGCGATTTGTAACGACTTCTTCTTGCTCTAGCACGACAACTCCATCGCCTGTGGTAGCTCTAATCTTGTAGGATTTGATTTTGCTCTGGCTCTCTACTTCTAGGGAGATTCTACGCTCTGGATTCCACGCAGAATTGTCATCGATGGGGATTTGCTCTGTGGGATTTAAATGCAAAAATGTCTGCACAGCAATGGGCGTGCTTTTAAACAAATCAAGCGTATAGAGAAAATAGCCAAAAAGCCCTAGTGCTATGACAACTAAAATCCGCAAAAGCCCCGAGCTACTACTCATCAAAGCACCTCTCTTGGATCAGCGATTTTACCCATAATAGCAGAGTAAGCCACCACGGCGGAGTTTGCCAAAAATACTTGTGAGCTCCTAGAGCCCATACGACCGATGAAGTTGCGATTAGTGGTAGAGATACATCGCTCATCATCGCCCAAAATCCCCATATATCCCCCAAGGCACGCGCCACAAGTGGGATTAGAGATAAGCGCACCAGAATCTAGCAAAATATCAATGTAGCCTAGCTCTTGGGCTTGGCGATAAATCTTCTGCGTGCCGGGTGTAACGATAAGCCGCACATCTGGGTGAATTTGCTTACCTTTAAGAATCTCTGCGGCGATTTTAAGATCGCTCAATCGCCCATTGGTGCAGCTACCAATAAAGGCTTGATCGATAGCTAGATTTTCGCCACTTGCGTGGGAAATAGGCTTGCCATTGCTCGGGAGAAAGGGGTAGGCGACAAGTGGCTCTAGGGCTGATACATCGATATGCAGGATTTGTGTGTAGCGGGCATTAGAGTCGCTAAAGTGGATTCTAGGCGCAGAGCGCAAAGAGCCATTTACTGCCTCTCTCTCTGCCAAGTAGGCTTTGGTGATAGAATCTGGAGCGATAATGCCATTTTTCGCGCCGGCTTCTATCGCCATATTGCAGAGTGAAAAGCGATCATCCATACCCAAAGATCCTATCGCGCTACCGCAAAACTCTAGGCTTTTATACAGCGCGCCATCAACGCCAAGCTGCCGTATCACTTCTAGAATCAAATCCTTGCCATACACGCCTTTAGGGAGTGTGCCATCAAAGACCACTTGTATGGATTCTGGGATTTTGAACCAATTTTTGCCCGTGATCATTGCATAGGCTAAATCTGTGCTACCCATACCTGTGCTAAATGCCCCAAGCGCGCCGTGTGTGCAGGTGTGAGAATCTGCACCGATGATCACATCACCACTCACTACTAAGCCCTTTTCCGGCAGCAGCGCGTGCTCAATCCCCATATCGCGCTCATCAAAGAAATATTTTAGCTTGTGCTTTTTGGCAAAGTCTCGACTAATGCGCGCTTGATTGGCAGAGGCAATATCTTTTGCCGGGATAAAGTGGTCCATAACAATGCAAAAATTATCCGCTCTAGCAAGTGTGCTTGCCCCACTTTTTTCAAACGCCTTGATAGAAAGCGGCGTGGTGATGTCATTGCCAATGACCATATCAATAGGAGATTCTACAATCTGCCCTGCATAAACTTCTGTGCCACAATGCTCTGAAAAAATTTTTTCTACTATCGTTTGCCCCATACCCATATAAGCACCCCTAAAAATATGAGAATCCACACTTGTGTAATCCGCCAAGATACACGCAAAACAAAGCGTGCATTATACATTACTTTGCCCTTATTTGCGCGTGTTTTTGGAAATTTCGTTATAATGCGTGATTTTAGGAGTAGGTATGCAGCTAGATTCTAGGATTTTTGTCGCTGGGCATAGAGGGCTTGTGGGGAGTGCTATTGTGCGTGAGTTGCAAGCGCAAGGATATACACAGATCATCACGCGCAGCAGAGATGAGCTAGATTTGCGCGATATGGCTGCGGTGGAAAAATTCTTTGCCACTAATCGCCCAGAATATGTCGTGCTTGCTGCAGCTAAAGTCGGTGGTATTTATGCCAATAATACTTATCGAGCAGATTTTTTATACGAGAATTTAGCTATCCAAAATGCGGTGATCTACAATGCCTATAAACACGGCGTAAAAAAGCTCCTATTTCTAGGTAGCTCTTGTATCTACCCCAAGTTTGCCCCACAGCCAATCCTAGAATCCGCTCTTTTAACCAGCGAGCTTGAATACACCAATGAGCCTTATGCCATCGCTAAAATCGCTGGGATCAAGCTATGTGAGAGCTTTAGCCTGCAGTATGGCTGTAATTTTGTGAGTGCTATGCCGACAAATCTCTATGGCGAGCAAGATAATTTTGACCTAGAGACCTCGCATGTCTTCCCAGCTCTCTTGCGCAAAATGCATTTAGCCAAGCTATTGCGTGCGGGCGATATGGATTCTGTGGTGGCAGATATTACAAAGCGCAAGCCCAAAAACCCTGCCTTGCAAGCCCTTAGCCCTGAAAAGCTCCTAGAGCATTATGGCATTAGCAAAGATAGCGTGCAAGTATGGGGCAGCGGGCAGGTGAGACGAGAGTTTTTATACGCACAAGATATGGCGCAAGCGTGTGTGTTTATGCTGCAAAACATTGATTTTGCTCATTTGGTGGATTCTAGCCTAGAATCCACTTTTCACACCACACCCCAACAAAGCCCCCAAGTGCGCAATACGCATATCAATATCGGCTATGGCAGTGATGTAAGCATACAGGAGCTAGCAGAGTCTATACGCGAGATTGTGGGCTTTAGTGGTGAGCTTGTGTTTGATACATCAAAGCCTGATGGCACTCCTAGAAAGCTTATGGATTCTAGCAAGATACACGCCCTTGGCTGGAAGCCTAGCGTGAGCTTAGAAGAAGGCATAGCGCGTGTGTATAGGCATTATACGAGCGATTTTAAGGCGTTTTAAGGCGTTTTACACCACAATTGCTCCCACAATCAGCGCATAATCTCAACACAAAGGAAGTTTAATGGAAGCGTTTTCAAGTATGCTTATGGAATATTATCAATGGCTAAAGGCAGTGCATATTATGAGTATTATCGCGTGGATGGCAGGGCTATTTTATCTCCCTAGGCTATTTGTCTATCATAGTCAAAATAGAGATTCTAGGGAGTTTGTGCGGATCATCAAGCTGCAAGAATACCGCCTTTTTGCCTACATTATGCGCCCAGCAATGCTTGCTAGCGTGATCACAGGCTCAATGCTTATTATCGCAAATACAGCGATTTTCAAAAGTGGAATGTGGATTCACATCAAGCTCACGCTTGTGGCTTTGCTGCTGATTTTTCACATCGCTTGTGGGATATTTGCTAGCAAAATGCAAAGAGAGTCCTGCGAGCTTAGTCCGCGATTTTTCCGCGTGTTTAATGAAGTCCCAACACTGCTGATGATTGGTATCGTGCTATGCGCGGTGCTGAAATTTTAGACTTTTTCAAAACTGGATTCTAAGGAGCAAGTATGGCAAAGCTATGGGGAGGGCGGTTTGAGCTAGATTCTAGCGCGCTGCTAGATGTCTTTAATGCCTCTATCACATTTGATCAAAAGCTATGGCGATATGATATTCTAGGCTCTAAAACCCACGCTAGAATGCTTGGGCGCATAGGGGTTTTGGACTCTAGTGAAGTGGCACTTATAGAATCTGGGCTAGAGAAAATCGCCAGCGAGATTGAGCAAGGGAGCTTTAGATTCTCCCTAGAGCAAGAAGACATACATATGGCGATAGAATCTGCCTTGATAGAGCATATAGGCGATGTGGGCAAAAAGCTCCACACCGCTAGATCGCGCAACGATCAAGTAGCACTTGATTGTAGAATGTATGTGCTAGATCACTCTGTGCTAATTGCCAACAAGCTCCTAACGCTTATCCAAGCACTCCTTGCCATAGCACGCAAGCACACGCACACGCTAATGCCGGGTATGACACATTTGCAGCACGCCCAGCCTATCAACTTAGGATTCCACCTAGTGGCGTGGTGTGAGAGCCTTAGGCGCGATGTAGAGCGGCTAGAGTCCTTACACAAGCGCAATAACCTTATGCCCCTAGGCTCTGGCGCGCTTGCTGGCACGCCGTATAACAACGATAGAGAGTGGGTAAGCAAGCAGCTAGGGTTTGCCGCACCCACGCTCAATGCTATGGACTCTGTGAGTGATAGGGATTTCGCGCTGGATTTGCTCTATGCTCTTGCTATGCTTGGTATGCACATTTCACGCATAGCAGAAGAGCTTGTGCTATGGAGTAGCGCGGAGTTTGGCTTCCTCCGTTTAAGTGATGAATACAGCACCGGCAGCTCCATAATGCCGCAGAAAAAAAACCCCGATGTCCCAGAGCTTTTGCGCGGGAAAAGTGGGCGATTATATGGGAATCTAATGCGCTTGCTTGTGGTGATGAAATCCCTCCCCCTAGCCTACAACAAAGACACACAAGAAGATAAAGAAGCGATATTTGATAGTGTGGAGAGCGCGCTCATTAGCCTAGAGATTTTACAAGCAGTGTGTGAAAGTGCTAGCTTTGACAAAAAGGCTATGCTTAAAGCGTGTCAAAGGGGGCATTTGAGTGCGACAGACTTGGCGGACTTTTTAGTGCGTGAATGTGGCGTGCCCTTTAGAGAAGCGCACCATATCACCGGGCGCATAGTCGCCTATGCAGAATCACAGGGCTGTGATTTAAGCGAGCTTAGTGGAAGTGAGCTTGCAAGAGAGCTTTCAAAGCTTGCCCCCAAGCTAGAATCCTTGTTTGCAAAGAGTGGTGTTGCTGCAAGGCTCACACTGCTTGCTTCTATGCAGGCACGCACGAGCCTTGGCGGCACGGCGTCTAAGGCTACAAGCAAGCAGATTGCCGCGCTTAATGCGTGGGTGAAAAAAGCGCGTAAAAGGCTGCCAAAGCTAAAGATTGAAGCAAAGGTTGAGAATGAATAGCCAAGCCCACAATACGCAAACAAAAGACCAGCACACCAAGCAAGAAGCCCAAAGGACGCAGAGATCGATTATCGCGATGTTTGATGATATTGCTAAGGATTATGATAAGACTAATAGAATCCTAAGTCTAGGCATTGATATTTCTTGGCGCAAAGATGCGGTTAAAAGAGCCTACAAAGCACGCAATGCTAAGGATATAGAGCGCATTGTCGATGTGGCGTGTGGCAGTGGGGATATGATAAAGCATTGGCATAGCTACGCGCTAGAATCCAATATCGTGGTGGGTGAGATGATTGGCATAGACCCATCGCAAGAAATGCTAAAAATCGCGCAGAAGAAGCTGCAAGCTATTGGCGGAAGTTTTGCAAAAGTGGATTCTAGCTCTAGAATCCTAGAAGATAGCCAAGCTAAGCTAGAATCCAAGAAGCTAGATTCTAAGATAAGCCTACACTTAGGAGAGGCAAAAGATCTAAGCACCCTACAATCCCAAAGTGTGGATATACTCTCTATCTCTTATGGCTTGCGCAATGTCTTAGAATACAAGCAGGCATTGCGCGAGTTTGCACGCGTGCTAAAGCCCGGTGGCATAGTGGTGGTGCTAGATTTTTTTAAAAACTCTAGCCCAAGCTTGATAGATCGCATTATTGGCATCTATACCAAGCATATTCTGCCCTGCATTGGCTACCTCATCTCGCGCAATTATGCTGCTTATAAATATCTCCCAGATTCTATGGAGAGCTTTATCACCCCAGATGAGCTAGCCCTAGCGTTTAAAGAAGCTAACTTGCAGCCTTTAGAGATTAAGTCCTACTCCGCGGGGATTTCTCATCTCGTGCTGGGGCAAAAACCCTGTGATAAAGTGGATAAAAGCTAGAATCTATGATACAAGTCATACACGCGCTTCTTACACATTTTATCCCTTGGGTGTTTGTGCCAGCACTGCTGATAACCATTGGCTTTTGTGCGATACTTATCATAAATCTCAATAAATACCCCAACCCAAGCCTGCCTAGGTCATTGCTTTTCTTTGTGCTAATCAGTCTTACAACGATAAGCCTTATGGTCGTTATGGCGCAGTTTTACCCACTAATAGCTGAGTATAAAGAGATTAGCGATAGTGTTTTTGATAGCCTTGCAATGCGCATTGAAATGCTAGCACAAGACAATATGGGCTTTGCGCTATGGCTGCTTATATGGGGCGGATCGATGGTATATGGTGGGCTGCTTTGCGTGGTCTTGCTTTGTGCTTGCTTGCTGTTTTTCGCTACGCGTTTGTATCTCAAAAGAAAGCCCAAAGAGCTAGGATTTGCCGCGCATAAAGATTTAGCATTAGGGAAAGTGTTGTGGCTTAATATGCTGTTTATCGTGGTGTTTGTGCTGTTTTTTATGCTGTGCTTTTGCGTGTTTGAGCTGATATTTTGGCTAGCAATGCCGGCTATCTTTGATGAGCCTGATAGCTTTAGCTTTCTCACAGATAATATTCGCAAGCAAATGGGCTGGTTTATATACAGCCTAAGCTTAAGTGCTGGCATATTACTTGTGATTTTTGGGAGCTTTGCGGTGAAATCTCTACTGCTTAGTCGCCATAGCATAGATAGACTTGCCAAAACCCTAAAAGCCATAGAAATCACCCCTAAGAAATACAAAAATCACCGCAAATACGCACGGCTGCTTAATGTCGTAGAAGAAATCGCCATCGCTAGTGCTATGCCTATGCCGCGCGTGTTTGTTATGCGAGAAGAGCAAGGGATCAATGCAATGTGTAGTGGCGAGAGATTTGGCAAGAGCGATGAGCGATTCGCGCTATTTTTCACGCAAGGCGCGCTTGATACACTCTCACGCGAAGAGCTCTCTGGCGTGGTGGGGCACGAGTTCTCCCACGCATTCCACCAAGATGTCGCGCTAAATCTGCGGATATTTAGCTTGATTTTTGGCTTTATGAGTATTAGCTTTATCGGCGAGATTCTTATGCGCTCTATTGCGCACCGCACGGGAGCTGCTGGGAAAAGGGACTCTAAAGGCGAAGCAGTCATCGCGCTATTTGCCTTTAGCTTTTATGCTTTGGGGCTTCTTGGCACACTTTGTGCAAGCCTTATCCAAGCGGCAATTTCACGGCAGAAAGAATTTCTAGCCGATGCCACAAGCGTGCAATACACACACAACCCAAATGCGATTCTGCGCGCACTACAAACAATAGCACAAGAAGAGTCGCCAAAAGAGTCGCAAGAGTGCAAGCTAGCAAAAGACACGCAAGGATTTTTAGACAACAAGCTAGCCAAGCCCTGTGCGCATATGTTTTTCTTACAGGGGTTTAAAGGTGCATTTGCCACGCACCCTCCCATACATAAGCGCATAGAGACACTGCAAGCTATGGCTAGAATCTAGTATTGTAAAAGTGCGCTTTGTGGATAGGGGTGTAGGCTTAAGCTTTGAAAGTGGTTTGGCTATTGCTTGCCCAAAACCAGCACAGATTCTATTAGATCATCAATATCGCCATCTAGCACGCCATCAGTATCGCTTGTAGCGTAATTGCTTCGCAAGTCCTTTACCTGCTGGTAAGGGGCTAGGACATAGCTTCTTATTTGATGTCCCCAGCCTATCTCGCTTTTTTCTATGTTGGCTACGCCTTCACTTTGTTTCAACCGCTCTAGCTCATAGAGTTTGCTCTGCAGCATTTTCATAGCTGTTGCCTTATTTTTGTGCTGACTTCTATCATTTTGACACTGCACGACAAGCCCCGTTGGAAAATGCGTTATGCGGATAGCAGATTCTGTCTTATTCACATGTTGACCGCCCGCACCACTGGCACGATAGGTATCAATGCGAATGTCTTTATCCAAAATCTCTATATCTATGTTTTCACTTAGCTCGGGGCTTACCTGCACACTCGCAAAGCTTGTATGCCGCTTGGCATTGGCATCAAAGGGGGAGATTCTAACTAGCCTATGCACGCCATTTTCGCTTTTAGCATAGCCATAGGCATTCTCACCTTTGATGATAAATGCCGCTCCCTTAATGCCTGCCTCTTCACCATCTTGATAATCTAGCAGCTCCACCTTAAAGCCCCGCCGCTCACCCCAACGCAAATACATACGATACAGCATAGAAGCCCAGTCTTGGGACTCCGTCCCACCGGCTCCGGGCTGAACGGTAATAATGGCATTTGATGAGTCGTGCTCCCCACTTAGCATAACTTGAATTTCTACCTTTTGTATATGGCTTTGCAAAGATTCTGCGCTCTCAAACAACAGCTCCAAAGTGCTAGAATCCCCATCACTCTGTGCTATCTCAAATAGCTCTTTTGCGTCATCTAGCTCGGCTTTCATCTCTGCATAAGTGTGTAAAATCCGCTCACATTTTCGCTTTTCCTTTGTGATTTCCCCTGCTTTTTTTGCGTCATTCCAAAACTCTTGGTGCGATTCTAGCTTATCAATCTCATCTAGTCGCTTTTGTAATAAATCTGGGTTTAGAATCTTTGCTATATTTTGCGCTTTATTGTGCAGAGTTTTTAACAACTCGCCATATTCATAAGAATCCATTTTCTGCCTTTGTTTCAAATCTAGGATTCTAGCACAGAATCCACTTTTACGACTTGAAGCTTACAGCGTAAAGCTCCACGCCACGATAATATTTATCACCATACCTAAAAGTAAAAGCGGCAAGGTGCGTTTGATAATCGCCAAAGGCTCTAGCTTTGCAAATCCAGCTAATGCCAAAATCCCACCAGCAATAGGTGAAGCTGCCCTACCAAGACAAGAAGCTATCTCAAGGGGTAAAACTAAAATGATAGGCTTAATGCCTAGCTTTGGAGCGAGATTTGCCGCGATATTGCCAATAGCACTAAATGCCGCTATCCCACTTCCCATAATGATTGTAATCCCAAAGACAAGAAAGCTTAGCACGATAATGCAAAGCAGCACCGCGATATTCCCCATACTTGCTAGATACCCTACAATGACTTCAAGTCCGCCTAGAGCCTTTATCCCTTCAGCAAACACGCTTGCAGCGATGATGATACTCACCACAGAGACAAAAATCTCCGCCATTGCCTTTAGCACCACGATAATATCTTCACTCACCCTTTTGCCATCTCTATGACGGATAAACTCAATCAAAAAGCATAAGGAAATGGCAATAAAATTCGCACTCACTACATCAAGCTTGATCCCTGCAAAATATGTCCCAAACAGCAACACGATAGGTAACCACGGCAACAAAATATAAAAAAGCGGACATTGCGGGTTGGTAATTTCTGCAACCTCCACATTTTCAGCCTCTAATTTTGCCTTATCTCTTTTATCCACATACGCATAATACAGCGGTATCACAAGAGCGATGATAACAACATACGCCACAACACTCCATATTTGGTAATGCAAAAATAATCCCACAACATTATCAGGATCTCCTACCATTTTTGCCATATTGATTGAATTACCATCTTTTGGACCATAATCAAGGGTGATGAGTGAAAGCACAGAAACCGCTGTGATAGGACGGATCCCAAGGGCGATAAGCACAGGATAAATACTTGCTAACAGCAATAAGATAAGTCCAGCATAGCTTGAGATGACAATCTTTAGCATCATACCCACCACAAAAGTCCCACTTAGGATAAGGTATTTATTTTTGATTTTGCTAAGTGGAGCATTTGCCACAAAGGCGAGCTTTGAAGAGGCGTTAATATGCTTCATATACGCAGCAAACCCAGCCACAGACATAATGATAAGCCCAACTTCTGAAAGTGTTTTTGCAAAAGTGGCTGATAGGAACTTATACACATCTAAAAACACGCCTTGAGATGGAGTATTGTTGGGCAGCGGCACTTCCGCACCATAGAGAAAAAACGCCCCACACAACACAACTATGCCAGAAAATAGCAAGACAAAAATAGGATTATATGCTTTTAATACATAATACCCCGTGCCAACTACGACTAAGAGTGTTAAGACTATTGATAATATATCCATTCTTTACTCCTTTTTAACTTGTTATCCCACGCTTAAAGCACAGAGAAAAGTCCCGCGGAAGTATTTTTAGACAATTTCAAGGGCTGTGAAGCTTTGTGTGCGAGAAGTTTATTGAGATATAAATGACAAAGCACAAAAAGCAAACTCCCTTGAAAGTGTCAAAAAGACAACGCGGATTCTAGTAGGTTTCAAAAATCTTAGCAATCCGCTCATTATTATCCGTTTTGCTTAAAGCTAACATTAGCAGCACTCGTGCTTTTTGTGGATTTAGGTCATAGCCGCTAATAAACCCAAGCTTAGAATCCGCCTCATTTGCGATGACTAAGCCATTATTTATCCTTGAGCTTTGCACCACTACTAAGCCATTTTGCATAAGCTTTTTTAGCATATCTTTATGATTTTTGTGGATACTTCCCGCCCCACTTCCTGCGATGACAAGCCCTTTTGTGCCGTGATTAAACAACGCTTGGGCTGCCACTTGAGAATTATCATTAGCATAAGAGTATAAAATATCAACTTTAGGCAACGAATCTAGCTTGTCTATATCAAACTCACTTTGCAGGGTGTGAGGCTTACTTGGCGTAGTGTAGAAAAATGCCTTGCCATCAAGGATATAGCCCATATCGCCGGTATTTGGCGAAGCAAAGGCATTGACATTAAGCGTATGGATTTTGCTCACATATCTTGCACTTTGGATTCTATCATTCATCACCACCATAACGCCTTTGCCTTTAGATTTAGGATTTGCTGCAAGAGAGATAGCATTATAGAGATTTTTAGGACCATCGGCACTTAGAGCACTGCTAGGACGCATAGCCCCCACAAACACAATGGGCTTATCACTCTTTGCTACCAAATGCAAGAAAAACGCACTCTCCTCCATTGTGTCTGTGCCGTGCGTTATCACCACGCCATCAACTTTAGAGCTTTTCAGCAAAGCATTCACGCGTTTAGCAAGTGTAAGCCATATCTCATCGCTCATATCCGCACTATCAATATTAGCAATCTGCTCGCTTTCTAAATTGGCAAGATCGGCAAGCTCTGGCACGGACTGTAGCAAAGACTCTATACTTAGCACTCCTGCTTGATAGCCTGTTGTCTGCAGTGAAGAATCTACCGCTCCGGCGATTGTCCCACCTGTGGCAAGGATCACAATATTTGGCTTTGTGGTGTTTTTATGCGGTTTTTGTGTGTCTTGCATAGCTTGTGTTGTTTGCTCTGCCATAGTTTGCTCCTGTTGCTCATTTTGCTTGCTTTCTTGAGAATCCGAGCAGCCAGATAGCCCTAGGATACTTGCAAAAACAGCGCAAATAGCGCATTTTTTTATAACCCCACTCATATAATCTCCCTTGAAGTATTGATAGGCATAAGACCTAGGGCTTATTGTAGGGGATTGGGTAGTATAAGTCAATGGAGATTTTGCGCTCTTTATCCCCACGCTTTAAAAGAGATGTTGATGAATCGCTTTCAAGGAGCTTGTGTAGTGCAATACGCAAGGCGTAGATGTAGTGGCATTAGTATGTTTGCTATGTCTAGGGGTTGTAGAATCTATTGCACTATTTGGCAAAACTCCCTAGAATCCTATGGTTATTTTAATCTCAAGGATACGCGATGGATTCTACATTGTCTGTTCAGGCTGGGTTTTTAGCTATTTTGCGCAAAAGTAAGCGCGATTTTCTCTCTCTCCCTATGATTGCGCTAAATATCTTGCCTGTGCTATTTGGGGTAGCGTTGTGGGGCGGGATACTCTATGTGTTTTGCGATGTTTTGATCGCTTATGCTACGGGGCTTTTGCCAGAATCTTTGCAAGCTTATATCAATGACAATGGTATCCTAGGTCGTGTGATCACGATTTCTTTATATGCGCTACTTGGGTTTTGTGTGATTTTGCTAGCTCTTGTGGGAAATGTCTTTGTGAGTATTTTTTACGCACCGCTTGTGGTTGGCTATATCCGCAAGTATCATTATCCTTATATACCAAAGCCTGCAAGTGTGCCTATTCTAGTGGCTTTGAAGCAGTTTCTTAAGGCATTTGTCTTGCTGTGTGCGCTTTGTGTCGTGTGTATGCCTTTAGTTTTTATCCCTGTGATTGGCGGGGTGATAATGCTTGTGCCATTTTTTGTGTTTTTTTATCAAACGATGCTTTTTGATGTGGGGCAAGAAGTGCTTGGGAGAGATGATTACCCTAAGCTCCACAAAGCCAAGCGTAAATACACCATAGCCCTACTAACATATCTACTAGGGCTCATACCTATTCTAAACTTTTTTACACCATTGCTGCAGGTTATTATTCTAAGCCATTATTGCTTCCACACTCTTTTGGGATCTCAGGCAGAGCAGGGCGACCACTCGCCTAGAGCATAGAATCCTAATATTTCTATGATCCTTGAGTGATTGCTAGATCAATACCGCTCCATAGCGATGACACCGCTACGCACGATTTCTTTGGGCTTGAAGCGCGACATAGCTTTGATGAGACTAGTGATCCTATGAGGCTTTTCAGTGGCTACGATGATGATGTATTTTTCATTAGCATTAGCGATTTTGCCATTATAGGCGTGGGCTAGGGCTTGTATGCTCGCTAGATCTTCTTCTATGCCAATTTTGATTAGCACGCTTTCTTTTTCTAATAAATCGCTATCATCGCTAACCTTTAGCACAGGGATAAGCTTGTGTAGCTGCTTGATGATCTGCTCTAGCACACGCGCCTCACCATCTGTGGCGATTGTGATCCTAGAGAGATCGCTATCTGGTATGGGGGCTACGGTGAGAGATTCGATATTATATCCCCTACCGGCAAAAAGCCCCGATATACGCGCTAAAACACTATGCTCATTGACTACAATCACACTTATGATTTTCCTTGCCATCTCGCTCTCTTTATTTCAAAATCATTTTATCTAAAGGCGCACCGCCGGGCACCATAGGCAGCACGCTTTCATAGCGATCTATCACAACATCAACCAAACACACCTGCTTGCTATCAAGTGCTTTTTGTATCGTGGGGATAAAGTCTTCCTTGCGCTCAATGCGGAATCCTAGCCCGCCAAAGCTCTCTGCTAGTGCGACAAAGTTTGGCTGAAGCGATAAATCTGTATGTGAGAATCTATTTTCATAGAAAAATGTCTGCCATTGTCGCACCATACCAAGATAATTATTGTTAAGAATGATATTGACAACAGGGATTTGACTCTCCACACAAGTGATAAGCTCTTGGATATTCATTAGGATACTGCCATCGCCTGTGATGTTGATGATATGCTTATTTTGGCTAGCAAAATACGCGCCCATAGCCGCTGGGAAGCCAAAGCCCATTGTCCCAAGCCCACCGCTGGTGAGAAACTCTCTAGGCGCACTAAATGGATAAAACTGCGCTGCCCACATTTGATGCTGCCCAACATCTGTGGCGATAATGGCATTGCCACCTAGTAGCTCACCTAGCTGCTCTATCGCCCATTGTGGCTTTATGGATTCTCGGCTGTCTTGATAGCCTAGTGGGTGGAGATTTTGATAGTCTTGTAAATGTGCTCGCCACTGCTGAAAGCTACTAGAATCCACTTGTGTCGCCATATCAAGCAGCTCTTCACACACAGAGCGTATATCCCCGACAATAGGATAATCTACTTCGATAATCTTGCCAATAGAGCTTGGGTCAATGTCAATATGGGCGATTTTGGCATTTTTGGCAAATTCACTTACCTTGCCTGTAACGCGATCATCAAATCTAGCCCCAAAGCATAGGAGCAAATCACACTCGCACATCGCCATATTTGCCGCATAGCTTCCGTGCATACCCACCATACCGAGATTGCACACATCACTAGAATCTAGCACGCCTCTTGCCATTAGTGTCTCTACACTAGGTAAGCCAATTTTCTGGACAAAATCACGCACTAGCTTGCTTGCGTTGCTTGCTATCGCACCCCCACCTATGTAGCCCAAAGGCTTTTTGGAGAGCTTAATGGCTTCGATAAGCTTTTTGATCTGCCGTTGATTGGGCTTATAAGTAGGCTTGTAGGTGCGGAGATTCACCTCGCTTGGATAGATGAAATCACCAAGGCTTGCTGAAATATCTTTGGGGAGATCGATGAGCACAGGACCACATCGCCCGCTCCTAGCGATATAAAACGCCTCTTTTATGATTCTAGGTAAATCTTTGATGTCTTTGACAAGATAATTGTGCTTCGTGCAGGGGCGCGAGATCCCAACAGCATCAATTTCTTGAAATGCATCGGTGCCGATTTGTGCCACAGGCACTTGCCCGCTGATAACCACAAGAGGGATAGAATCCATATAGGCTGTGGCTATGCCTGTTACAGCATTGGTAAATCCCGGACCTGAAGTGATGAGTGCTACACCCACATTGCCACTTGCGCGTGCGTAGCCATCTGCAGCGTGTATGGCTGCTTGCTCGTGGCGCGTAAGAATATGCCGAAAATATGTCTGCTTATACAGCTCATCATAAATATTTAAAACAGCACCACCAGGATAGCCAAAGATTATCTCCACACCTTCTAAATGCAATGCTTCAATGAGCATTTGCGAACCATTTAATACACCGCCCATAGCAACCCCTAATCAAAAGTGCCTATACTAAATGCTTAAATAATACTAGTTATTTGGATTGTGCTTCAAAAATTGCCTGCACACCACCATTTTCACCGGTTTTCTCAAAGATAAGTTTTTCTTCTTGGAGTGTAAAACGCACAGAATTATCGGAAAATAATTTAATGAGTGATTCTTCTATCTCCATAGATTTTGGCTCACATAGCATTCTTGTCATACCAGAATTTGCGCTTTGAAACTGATCGCCATTGATTTTATATGATCCAAAAAACGAATTACACCCAGAATAGCCATTAAACTTGTCTTTATCGATTGTTATAGAGATTTTTCTTTCGCTATGTCCCACATCAATGGGATTTCCACCATCGCTTAGAGCTACGATATTCCAAGTATTATAGAGCTTTGCAGACTCATCACCGCAGCCGATAAATGCCATTGCCAAAATACACATACCCAAAGCTTTTTTCATCAAACACCCTTTTTAAATATTTAGTTTTCTGCAGGTTTTTTAGGATAGCAGAATCGATACCCTCTTCTGCGCACTGTCTCTATTGTAGCGATACCAAGAGGCTTATCCATCTTTTGTCTAATTTGGTTGATTGCCACTTCTATCACATTTGGCGTTACTAGCTCTGGCTCTTCCCAAATAGCATCAAGCAACTGCTCTTTTGAGACAATTTGATCGCGATGGCGAGCTAGATGGGTCAGCACTTCAAATGGCTTGCCTTTGACTTCAATCTCTTTGCCTTTGTAGGTGATCTTTTCTTCATCTGGGTTGATGACTAGATCATCGATTTCAATCGTGCTAGAACCCCAAAATCTAAGCCTAGCCTCAACGCGAGCAAGCAGCACGAGATTCTCAAAAGGCTTGGCGATAAAATCATCAGCCCCACTTTTAAACGCCAAAATCTCTTGATCGGATTTTGGCTTGTGTGCCAAGACAATAACAGGCACTCTTGGAGATTTTGCTTTCACTTCTGCGATAAGATCTAATCCATTTCCATCAGGCAGCTTGGAGCTGACAAGCACTAAATCATAATTGCGAATATTGACATAATACGAGCCATCTTTTATGCTCTCTGCCATATCTGTTTGATACCCATTATCGTTTAGCTCTTCGCTGACTTTCTTGCTCAAAGCTGCGTCATCATCAACTACTAAAATACGCATATTTCCTTCCTTAAAAAAGCTTATCTGTGATTTTTAGTATGTCTGCAGCATACTAAGAAATGCTGAAGTTGGATTATAGCACAAATTATGCGTTATTTTCAGCTATTTCTTATGATTTTTTTATTGTAGTTAAAGCATTT
Source organism: Helicobacter zhangjianzhongii (assembly GCF_030249855.1). Lineage (NCBI taxonomy): Bacteria > Pseudomonadati > Campylobacterota > Epsilonproteobacteria > Campylobacterales > Helicobacteraceae > Helicobacter > Helicobacter zhangjianzhongii. Next base: position 159,780 of record NZ_JANURN010000004.1, on the reverse strand, counting down.
ATAACTATTGGGTAATAATCGCACAGAATCCATAGCATAGGTTCTATGCGTATCTTTTAGCGCGGCTGGATAGAGGTATTATCTGCGCGATTATTTTCTAAAAACTCCCATAACTCTTGCGCGGCTTGTCTATATACTTTGGCAATGCTCGAATCCGGCGCGAAATACACAATAGGCTTGCCATTATCTCCGCCTTCTCGCACTGCAGGATCTAGGGGGATTTTTGCAAGGATTGTGGTATTGTATTTCTGCGCCAAAGGAAGCGTGGTGTCTTTGCCAAAAATATCTTGCTCGCTGCCACAATTTGCACAAATATGGCTGCTCATATTTTCTACAATACCAGCAATTGGGATTGAGAGCTTTTGAAACATATCTAAAGCCCTTGCACCATCATCAAGGCTCACAAGCTGCGGCGTTGTAACAGCCACTCCAGCACCCACAGGCACACTTTGGGCAATTGATAGCTGCGCATCTCCTGTGCCTGGAGGCATATCAAGCACAAGCACATCAAGCTCTTTCCACACCACATCGCTAAACATCTGCGTGATAGCGCGCATAAGCATAGGACCTCTCCATATAAGACTCTCTCCTTCATCAAAAAGCATTCCCATACTCATAAGATCCACGCCAAATGCCTGTAAAGGGATAAGTCTCTTCCCGCTTGGATCAAGCTTTGGCTTTACCCCGTGTAGCCCAAACATACGCGGGATATTTGGTCCATAAATATCTGCATCAAGCAGCCCTACTTTCTTGCCATCCATCGCTAGGGCTATGGCGAGATTTGTCGCCACGCTTGATTTGCCCACTCCGCCTTTGCCAGAGCTTACCATTACAAAATGCCTAACTTGGGGCAAGAGATTTTTCGCTTGTGGGGCGGCTTTCTCTTGGGCGATTTGTGGGGTGTTTATGGTGATAGTTGCTTGGATATTTGCCTTTTGCAAGACATTATCGATCCTATCATAAAGAGCTTTGGCGACATTAGGATCGCTTGAGGGGATAGCTAGGATAATTTCTACACCATTATCAAGCTTGATTTCCTTAAGAAATCCATAGCTTACAATGTCTTTTTCAAAGTTTGGGTAAAGCACTTGTGATAAAAGCTTTGTAATTGTTGTTTGCATATTCTTCCTTTGTGTTGTAAAAGTGGATTCTAGTGTGTTATACGACTAGTGCATTACTGCGCGGTAATATGTAAAATAATTTGCGTTAAATACCGCTTAAATTGGGGCTAAAGCACCATAGAGATTTCTTTGTGCGTGCTTAGGCTTTGGTAGAGCGCGTTCCTCTCTTCCTCGCTCTCTACTTCAACGCTTAAATGCATAGAGACAAATCGCCCCTTGCTTGAGTGATTTTTCTCATCTAGGGTATAGGGCTTTGTCATAAGCTCGCTGATAATCTGCTCTAAACGCGCTTTATTCTCCCCTATGATTCTAAACTCCCATACACAGGGGTAGTGTATCTCTGGCTTTCCTTCTATATGTCGCATTGTGTGGCTCGTGTGATTGTGGTTGGCTTATGTGGCTTAGGCGTTCATCAAGCCGCCGCTAATGTAATTCACCATATGGAGCTTTTGGACAAGCTGGGAGATAAGCGAGCGCATTTCGCGGCTTAGGTTGTCGTTTTTGATCATCGCGTCAAAATCTTTTAGACTGATATTGGGAGATTTAGCACTGAGAAAATCCACCGCCATCATATCATCGCGATTAAGCACGCCATCTGCTTGGAGCTGCTTTGCCATAGATTTGAAGCTATCGACATCAGCAAGTCCATTTTTCACATAGGCTTTGGCACTCATAGCAGCACTTAGCTCTTTAGATGGTGTGAATGTATCTTGGATTCTATGGAGTGAATCATAGGGGTCTTTTTGCGAGTCTTTGTGCAAGCTACCACTATCTGTCTCATCTATACCTTGGATTTTATCAAGCGATTTTACAGGAGCTAGCGCACTAAGCAAGCCTAGCATAGGATCTTTTTCCGTAGTGTTGGTGCTAGATTCTAGCTCCTGTGTGCTTGGCTTTGGCGTGAGAAGCTCGGGCTTTTGGTGGAGATTGGCACGCTGGGCGAAAAGATCTTGCATAGCTTTTGTGTCATTTGATACATTAGTGATACTGCTCATATATATTCCTTGCAATGGTTTGCCAAAGTGAAAGCAAAATATATGCCAAATCACTAACTCACATAAGATATAGCTTTGCAAAGCGCGAGAGTTTTGGCTACAATCCCAGCCATCACAGCATAGAAGGAGCGCAATGAATATCGCATTTTTTGACTTTGATGGCACGATGGCAAAGGGTGATAGTCTGCTAGCGTTTGTCGCATTTGTGCGGGGCAAAAAAAGGCTATATTGGGGGCTGTTTTCACGATGTTTTATACTTATTGGATACGCGCTAGGACTTATTAGCAATACCAAAGCCAAGCAAGCATTGATGCGCTATTTTTTTGCCGGTATGGACTATAAGGAATTTTTGCAAGAGTGCGAGCGGTTTTGCCCAGAGCTTGAGAGCCGCTTAAAGCCTGCTGCTCTAGCGCGCTTGCAATGGCATAAAGATAGGGGCGATAGGGTCGTAATGGTCAGTGCAAGCTTTGAAGAATACCTTGCTCCCTTATGTGCTAGGCTTGGTATGGAGTGTATAGGCACAAGACTTGCGACACAGCTTAAAAAAGTGGATTCTAGGGGGGATTCAGTCTTGGGTAGGCATTCCGCAGATTTTAGGGATTTGGAGGCAGCCGCAGACTCTTGCTCTGCCGCCAAAACAAGCGAAGCGGTGCAAGACGGGGGCACGCAAGCAGGTTTCTTTAGTAAATCCCTAAAAAGCTACAAAAGTCCCACCGCAAAGCGAAGCTTCTTTAGAAAACAAGCGATAGCGGTGCAAGGCGAAGCCGCAGCAGGTTTCTTTAGAACTCCTAGAATCCTTGAAGACACCAATTGGGGCAGTTTGGAAAAATCCACCGAAAATACAAAAGTGGATTCTAGCAAGCAAGCCTATTTTTCTGTCATTGCGAGCCGCGATAGCGGCGTGGCAATCCATAATCAAAAAGTGGATTCTAGGAATAACGCACAAAATGTAGAAATATCGCAGAACGAAAAAGCAGAAAGCGTGTTTGATAACCAAGCCGCAGGCGGTAGGATTTTTCATCAAAACAAGCAAAGCGGTGTGAGCGTGAGCTCGCAGGTTTCTTTAGAAAAATCCAATGCCAAAACCCTAGAATCCACTTTTGTAAGCGGCGAGTTTGCCACGCCAAACTGCTATGGAGAGCAAAAGGCAGTGCGTATCCGCGCGCGCTATGATTTAAGCAACTATGCAGAGATTTATGCCTATGGCGATAGCAAGGGCGATAGAGCTATGCTAGAGCTTGCTACACACGCATTCTATAAGCCATTTTAATGCAGCTAAAAAGTGGATTCTAGGAGTGCCTATCTACTAGTGCAGAATATGGATTGCCACGCGGATTTTAATCCGCTCGCAATGATGATGAAAGCAGCCTTTGTGAAAACGAGGATTCTAGCAATACACAAAATCTACACAAGCAAGCCGATTCCACCTTTGTCATCGCGAGACTTCCGCAAGGAGGTCGTGGCGATCCATACTAGAATCCACTTTTGAAAAAGTGGATTCTAGGGGGTTTAGGCTTGTTTCATCACCGCTTTGGGATTCTAAGATTGCGCGGCGGGCTAGAATTGTGGCTTTTCAAGGCTTGCAAGGATAATAAGACTTAAGGTCTATTGACGCAGTAAGCCGCAGAAATCCACAATTCTAGCCCGCAGGCTGAATCCTTGTCAAAAAGTGGATTCTAGTGTGTGTTAAAGCCTACGCTTTTTTGCTCATCAAAATCCCCCTTTTGCTCGCGTATAATCATTTGGATAAAGTCTTCTTCTTTGAATATCGGCTTTGCTTGTGTGGCGATTTTGTAGGCGGTATTTTTCACCACTAGGGCGATTTGCGCACCGCTTAGATCATAGCTAGCAAGTGTGCTGGCAAGGGCTTTTGCATTGATACCGCGTGCATAAGGCGCGGTTTTGGGCAGGAATTTCTCCCATAAAGCCACGCGCATAGCAAAATCTGGGCGTTTAAACTCGATCTTATAATCAAATCTCCTAGAAAATGCCTTATCAAAGCTCTCTACAAGATTTGTCGTAGCAATCAGCACGCCAGAAAATCGCTCGATCTGCTCTAGGAAGATATTTTGCATTTGATTATGCATTTTCTCTGCGCCGCTATTGCTGTGTATGCGCGTGCTTAGAAATTGATCGGCTTCATCTAGGAGCAGTATGGGCGGATTCTTGCTCTTTTGCGCGATGTCTTTATAGGTGTCAAAAATCTTGCGCACATTTTTTTCCGACTCGCCCACATACATTGAGAGAATCTTGCTGCAATCAAAGTGTAGGATCTGCTTTTTTAACGCCTTGGCTATTGCCTGCGCGCTTAGTGTTTTGCCTGTGCCAGCTGCCCCATAGAAAAGGATCTTTGCCTGCACGCCTTTATGCTTATCGACAATGCCCCATTCTTTCAATCGCGCCACCACACTAGAATCCACTTGCTGCAAGATAGATTCTAGTGTGGCACGCGTAGCACTTGGCAAGATCACTTCATCAAAGCTAGCACTAGGCGTAAGTAGCTCGAAAATATCTTGCTCTAGTAGCTCGGTGGCTAGATTTTGCTTATTGCCCCTGCGCTTTTTGGGGGTGTTAATGAGCTTGCGTAAAAGCTCTTCAGGGATAAAAAATGTCCGCATAATCCCGCCAAAGGGATTAAGCATTTCACCATAATCAAGCAAGCCTTTTTCTACAAGGGTGGATTTTTCATCAAGCAAGGCGCGGTTTTGGATTTTCTCATATTCATTGTGGCTGACAAGATCGATGAGATTATTCATATCGCGGTAGTAGCCATCACCGCCGTAATACTCCTCCTTTAATAAGGCGAAAAATATAATTTCTTCCTTTGTGTTTAGGTGGTGATCTTTGAGTAGCTTGTGTGCTGGGATCTCGCTTTTGCTCCGCTCCAAGCGCGCTTGTATGCGCTCTTCTACCGAGCGGATTTGGCTAGCGATTTTGGCACTTTTTTTATGGCGCAAGCTAGCAAGCAGCCCAATGCGTAAAAATTGATCTGTCAAATACTCCAAATGATCTGTGTAGGGCGTGTTTACCGGGACTTCTTGCTGCACGCTGCCATCTTCTAGCAAGCGCAGAAAGCTTGATGATAGGCTTACTTCAAGTGGCAGTAGCTCAAGCAGTGCCATATCGCGCCCCACTTCCCTATCGCGTAAGAAAGAGAAATCCACCGCATTGATCCAGCCAGAATCTAGCAGAGACTTTATCGCGCCTAAATGCTCTGTCCGCTCGATTTTATTGATATACTCTTGTTTGCCCCAATCTTTGAGATTATCTAGCCTTAGCTTTTTTACATCTGTGGGCTTGCCAAAAATCGCGCCAAGTATGTCAAGCACGCGCTCCTCACTCTCTCCATCAAGGGCTGCTAGCACTAAATAGCGCAGGATCGCTGCTTCTTGCTCGGTGCATTTTAGATACGGATAGATGAGAGTCTTGGTGAAGTCTTCTTGGGAGAGAAAGTCTTTAAGATAGCGCATAAGAGTCCTTAAAAATCAGCGATTATACACAAGCCTAGCTTAAACATCTTAAAAAAATTGTAAGCATATTTAGCTACAATCACGCCCTACACGCGCATTTGCGAGCATATTTCACTAAGGAGCTACACAATGGCATTACAAGTATATTACGATAAAGATTGCGATTTAGGACTTATCCAAAAGAAAAAGGTAGCTGTCATTGGCTTTGGGAGTCAAGGACACGCACACGCGGAGAACTTACGAGATTCTGGCGTAGAAGTCATCATCGGGCTGTATAAAGGTGGGTCTAGCTGGGCTAAGGCTGAAGCAAAAGGCTTTAGAGTGCTAGAAGTGGGTGCTGCTACAAAAGAAGCTGATGTGATTATGATTCTAATCCCAGATGAATTGCAAGCTGATGTATTCACACAGGATATTAAGCCAAATTTAAGTGAAGATAAAATCATTGCTTTTGGACACGGCTTTAATATCCACTTTGGACAGATTGTAGCCCCAAAAGGTGTAGGCGTGATAATGGTAGCCCCTAAAGCTCCAGGACACACGGTAAGAAGTGAGTTTGTAAAAGGTGGTGGGATCCCAGATCTAATCGCAGTAGAGCAAAATACTAGCAGGGGTGATGCAAAGGCTATTGCATTAAGCTATGCAAGTGCTATTGGCGGTGGCAGAAGTGGCATTATAGAAACAACTTTTAAAGATGAGACAGAAACAGACCTTTTTGGCGAACAAGCTGTGCTTTGCGGTGGGGTAACTAGCCTTGTCAAAGCTGGATTTGAAACCTTAGTAGAAGCAGGGTATCCTGAAGAAATGGCGTATTTTGAGTGTTTGCACGAGTTAAAGCTCATTGTGGATTTAATCTATGAGGGAGGATTAGCAAATATGCGATACTCTATCTCAAATACCGCAGAATACGGCGATATGGTGAGTGGTCCAAGAGTGATAAATGCAGAATCTAAAAAGGCTATGAAAGAGATTCTAAAAGATATTCAAGAAGGACGCTTTGCAAAAGATTTTATTTTAGAGCGAAAAGCTGGGTATGCGCGAATGAATGCGGAGAGAAAGAATCTAAACGCTCACAAGATTGAAAAAGTCGGCGGCAGACTAAGGGCTATGATGCCTTGGATTGGCGCAAATAAACTTGTGGATAAGGATAAGAATTAGGCATAGCCTTTTATCCTTGTTTGTCTCTCTTGTGGCTTTGCATTGTGGAATCTCCGCAATGCAGTAGCTCTCATAGCTTTTTTCTACTTTGCTTTTTAGTGCTGTCTGTGTGGATATTGGTAACTTATTTTGTCTTCTTGATATAAAGCTACAAATAGTAAAGCGTTTTTTTTTTTTTTTTTTGTTAGAATCCCGCCAAAATTTTAGTAAGGATTCTAATGAAAAAGTATGCGATAGCCCTTTGTATAGGTGTCTTACCGCTTGTGCTAAGTGCTAGTGATCAAATCAATAAATTAAAAAAGTCTTGGCAGATTATCAACTATGATGAAAATAGCGGATTTGATGGGAGTGGGATAAATCTTGGCATTATAGATTCTGTTTTTAACGACTCGCATAGAAGTTTGCAGGGCAAGGATAATGTGCTTATCAACAATGACTTTGATATGGGGCGAAATGATAGAGATGGTATGCGGCACGGCACGCATGTAGCTGGGATTGCCATTGGTAAAAAGCTAGGTGAAAATGACCCACACGGCATTGCCTATAATGGCAGATATTATGGGCTTGGCAAAAATAATCCGGGCTACACTTACACAGGCAATTTATATGAAGATATAAAGAATTGGGATGTCAAAATTATCAACAATAGCTGGGAAGCTCCAAATTATTATCCGCTTATCAATGTAACCACAGATTATGGCTACCAGCTTATCCAAAAAGACACAAGCAGTATCAATGCAGATTATTATTTCAATACACTCTTAGAACATAAACTCAATCGTGGCAAGCAACACGATACACTACACCTTATCCGCATATCTAAGGAAAAAGACATTCTTAATATTTGGGGTGCTGGGAATGATGGGAGGATTAGCCCAAGTGCTGCAGCTGTGGCGGCAAGCTATGATGAGGAGCTGCGTGCGTGGCTTGTGGTGGGGGCGTTAAACGCTGATGGCATTGAAGTCAAAGAAGAGGGTGGCAAAAGAGAATTGATAATTAAAAGTGGAATGTGTAGCAGTGGTAGTTATTCATATGATTGCAGTGCTTCGCCAGCTTTTAGCAATGCTTTTAAAGGGGCGGCACTTTATGCTATCACAGCTCCGGGGGTTGATATAGACTCTGCAAACGCGTATTTTGGCAAGACAGATAAACTTCCGGGGGCGGATCAAAGACCTATGTGTAGCGGCGGAGAGCAAGAAGAGTTTTGTGGTATGAGTGGGACATCACAAGCTACGCCTATGGTAAGTGGTGCGGCAATGCTCGTGCAGCAGAAATTTGGCTTCCTAGGTGGAGCGCAGATCGCTGATGTGCTGCTCACTACGGCAAACAATGACTTTAAAGCTCCAAAACTTATGCTGAAATATCTTGGCAAAGGGTCGTTGGCTAATATCATCTATGTAGGCGATGAGATACCAACAACCACAGATGGCAAAATTGATAAAGATAGAGTCAAGCAAGATTTAAGAGAGATAGGCTATAAAGATGAGACCTTTCTTAATAAAATCTTAAATAATGCCATCAATGTAAATGGCAGCCCTGAAGGCATTATCAAACTTAGTAAAGAAGAAGTCTTTGGGCAGGGGATTTTAGATGTGCAAAAAGCCCTTAAGGGTTTAGCACGGCTTGATGTCAATCGTATGAATAAAAATAGTGTAGAGCATTTTGAGGGTGAAAATCAAGCCTTTTATACCATTGATACAAAGGGGCTAAGCGGTGAGTTTAGCAACAATATAGACCAGCGATTATGGGAAGATAAATGGCATATAGATGGTGCGTGGAACTCGCCTAAAGAAGAGCTAAAAGACATCAAAAAAGCAGGGCTTATCAAAGTAGGAGCTGGGAAGCTAACCTTAAGCGGGACAAACACCTATGAAGGTGCGACACGCGTTTTGCAAGGTGTGCTAGAGCTAAGTAAAAGCGGCAAGCTCGTCCATAGCAATGCCTATGCGGAAAGTGCTGGGGTTTTGCTACTAAGTGGCGGTGTGATAGAGAAAAACGCTTATGCCAAAGATTCTGGAATTGTGCATATTGAAAATAGTGCGACAATTAAAGGCACGACCTATGCGGATAATGGCGGAGTAATCCAGCTAGGCTCTGTGATAAATGGCACAAACACAAGCGGCGCGACACTTGCTACTTCTGGTGTAAAGCTCACAAATGGCGGGATCTTAGCCGGCTCTGGCACCATAGCCACAGGAAGTGATATACAAGTAAGCACAAGCAAGGTAGAGAATCTAGGCGGTATCGTTATGGCAGGATTTGGTGCTGCGCCTATCACAAGCCTTACGCAAAACACCCTTACAATCAATGGCTCTTATACACAGGATTCTAGCGCGAAGCTGCAAATCGCTTTTAGTGGGACTCTCAACTCCAAGCTAGAAGCAACAAGCTATGATATAAAAGGCGGCACGCTAGAGTTTGTCCCCATATATAGTGGAGAGGGAAGCTTGCTCACTGCTGGGAAAACCATACACCTAGACCTAGGCTCACTCAAAAATCATACTGATAAATTTGACACCATTTTGCCACAGAGCAATAATGTCCTAGATTTTACCTACAATCACGCCGAGCAAACCCTTAGCACCGCGCTTAGAGCGGACGCCTTTAAGCCAAGTGGGGATTCTACTATGGGCGAGACATTGAAAGATATTTTTCAAGACCCTAGCCTTTCAAAAGACTACCAAGACTACTTTGGGGCTATCACAAACGCCGCTAGCCCATTGTATCAAGCAAGCCTTGATAGTCTTGCGGAAAATGCCCCGCTCCAAGCTATGCAAGACACACTTACACTCCAAGAAAGTCTCTCTATCAATAGCCTTGCGTTTTTGGCGGACTCTGCGATTGCAAGCCCTGCGCCTTTGGCACTCCGCAAGCTCCCAAGGCTTGCGGCTGTGGCTGGCACAAATATGCTGCAAACAAAGCTGCTTGCAGATATTACTAGCACTCTTGCAGGCAAGAAAAATGAAGTAGCCCTTAGCACCAACTACACGCATTTTAAGCATAGCTCCTACTACTCTAATGCCATCTCCACCACTATCCAAGCAAAGCGCGCGATGAGTAGCTCTCTCATAATCGGCGGCTTTTTAGACTTCACTAATAACCAAGCCAAGCACACCTACACGCAAGCTAGCGCGAACTCTTTCTCGCTAGGTGGTAGTGCGATGTGGGATTTGAAGCATATAAGCTTGATAAGCGCGCTTGGTGCTGGGCTTGGGGCAAACGCCACCACGCGCTCTATCATCGCTGCTCCACAAAGCTTGCAAAGCTCTTTTATGCAGTATCTGCTCAATGCGCAAATTGGGGTTGCTAGGGATTTTGCCTACAAAGCTGTGGTGTTTAAGCCTATGGCATTGCTCAACTACTCTCTAGTCGCGCAAGGCAGCTACGCCGAGCAGGGCGGTATCTTTGCCAAGTCGTATGCAAGCGCGACTTACAATACCCTAGGCTCTAGCCTAGGCTTGCATATCGGCTATGCTAAGTCGCTAGAATCCATTAGCTTTAGTGTCAATGGATTTGGATTCTACACATTGCGCCTTTTGACAAACTTGCAGAGCCAAAGCTCCTTTAGCGATTTTTCGCATTTGTGGTTTAGCCAAAATCATCAGCTAAGTATGCACGGATTTTATGGTGGGCTTAATGCGCAGATAAACTATAAGCGATATTTCGCGCGGCTTGGGTTTAGCTCGCAAGTAGGCGCAGACTACTACTCTATCAATGCCAATGCAAGCGTGGGGCTATATTTCTAGCTTGGCAGGCTTGTGGGCTAGACAAGGCTAGATCCTTGTTTTATTATTTGCTTAAAAAGTCCCAAATGGGACTTTTCTTTGGAAATTTTTGACAAAATATGAGAATAGGTAGAGAAAACCTTAAAAGCTCATATCTAGTTTTTAAGGTTTAAATGTAGAAAATGGATTTAGAGAAAGAGCATATATCGTAGCCCTAAATACTGATACCCAGCACCAAAGGATAGCTCAAATCGATGTTTATTATCTATCGTTAGACTTCCACCTGTTCGAACAGCCCATCCAAAATCAAAATTAGTTGCACTTCCTGAGCTATTATACGCACCTGCGTATTCTCTATCTATGTATGTGTATGTCCCATATCTAGGAAGAGCTCCCAAACCAATCCCACCAAATATCCCCCACACATACTTTTCTTTTGGTGTAAAGTCTAGCGCATAATCCACAAAAGCAAGTATAGGGAAGCTATGCGTTGTATAAGACCACTTATCCCCATCCCAATCGGTGCTGCTATGACCCCAAAAGCCATACCCAACAACTCCATATCCCCTAATGCCCTGCCTGAATTTATCAACAATGTAGTATTCCTTAGGGAAATAATATTGATACCCAGCCAAAGCTTCTGCACCAAAATGCATTTCCCCACCTATAAATGTAGCACCAGCACCGATAAAAAACTTGCCATAACCCTGTGAATCATTGGACTTTGTAGCATTTTCTGCTTGGAGAGTCCCAAACGCTAAAGAACAAATAATTGCAATTAAACCAAACAAACGACTTTTCACATCAATCTCCTTAAAGTTTCAAATTGAACACAAAATCTAAAATACAGAAGCACAATTCTATTTTTTTTTTTTTTTTGTTTAAGCTTAAATTACAAAAATATCGTAGTGCAGTAGCTATTTGGGCAGTCTTTTGCTACCTTAAGTATCTCTCCTATCGACTCACTTGCTTTGTGCTATCGTGCTACGATTGGTCTGTTTAAGTGAGAGTTTGGCTCTTTGCAATTTGTTTTAAGGCAGGACTTATGCTCTGTGCCTTAGTGTTTAGCACTATCTTGCCTTAAACCCAAAGAGCCTAAAATCAATGTGTCTATCAACAACGACTTTGATATGGGGCGAACTGATAGAGGTGGTATGCGACACGGCACGCATATAGCTGAGATTACCATACTAAGCGGCAAATACCCAAGCAATGCAAGCGCGCGCAATGCAATGAGCGGCAAGCTTTAGCAATGCCTTAAAGGTGCGGCACTTTATGCGATACTGCTCCGGGGTTAAATAGATTTTGCCAATGCAAGCGTGGGGCTATATTTCTAGCTTGCACAGGCTTGTGGTGCTAGACAAGGCTAGATCCTTGCAAGTAGAGTGCAAATAGCTCTCTAGGATAAGGGTGTGAAAGGATATAGGCGATACTTTGTGCGCGTTTGTGTGAGAAATCTTCATAATACTTAGCATACTTATCTAAAATCCCTTGCAAATCTTGCTCTAAATCATCAAACACAAAGCCCCCAAATCTCTGTGCTGTGGTGTTTAGCTCGGGGCGGTTTGCCACGAGAGCTGGCGTGCTAGAGAGCATAGACTCTACAATGGTAAGCCCAAAGGTCTCATTGAGTAGGCTTGGTGAGATAGAGAGCTTGGCTTTAGCTAGGATTTGCTTTAGCTCCTGTGGGGGTAGGGCAGGGGCAAATTGAAAGGAAGAGTTGAGATAGTGGGCAAGTGCGTAAAGCTTCAGTAAAGCTAGCTCAATGGTTATTATGCCCCCCCCCCCATAGAAATAGAGATTTATAAGCTTTTTGGCATAGCTGTGGAGATCTTGCATAATCTCTTCGCGCTTTTGTAGCAAGGTGGCAAACTCACTCTCATAAGAGTCTAGGGTGTCTATGATACACACTTCTAGGCTTTGGATATTGCTATCTTGTAGGGCTTGGCGCGGATCAAAGCCAAAGCTCTTGCCATAAAAATTTTCAATAGTTTCTTGCATAGCCCCTAGATCGCTTACTATGGGGATCGCGCCGGCTAAAATGGATTCTATGATCGTAAGCCCAAAGGTCTCATACCACAAACTTGGCAGGATTGTGAGCTTTGCCTTGGCTAGAATCTCTGCTAGCTCTTTGGGGGTGCGTGCTGGCAAAAAGGTGTAAGGAAGCGGAGATCTTGGGCTTAGGGGCGTTGCATTTCTAAAGAAACCTGCTGCGGCTTCGCCTTGCACCGCTATCGCTTGTTTTGAGCGATAAATCACTGATTCTGCGCGGTGGGCTTGCTCATTACCGCTTAGGTAAATCCCTGCGCCCACCGCTTGAAAACAAGGGATACCGCTCGGCGTTAGCCGATGTTTCTTTAGAAAGCAGCGATTTCTCATCTCAACTGCTTCCGCCTGCTGCTTGCTTAAATTTTGAGCATTTTGGGTAAAGCTCCTAGAATCCTGTGCGGACTCGTTTAGATTCTGGGCTTTATCGTCATTGCGAGCAAGCGCGCTAGCGTTTGCGTGGCAATCCATAGTCTCAAAAGTAGAATCCACTTTTTTACTCATCGCGTTTTTATCATCATTGCAAGCGTTATGTTCTGCGTGGCGATCCACGCTAGAATCCAACTCGCTGTCATCGCGAGCCGACTTGTCGGCGTGGCAATCCATAGATGTTGCGCTAGCAAAAAGGGCATTCCTAGAATCCACTTTTTCAAAAGTGGATTCTAGGCTTTGGATCGCCACGCCGTGCTGCTGCAAGTCTCGCGATGACGGGAAAAGGGCTTCATCGGCTCGCGATGACAATTCTCGTCTGGCTTGTTTCTCTTCAAAGATTCTAGGAATTGCGGTGTTGCTAGTGGGGCTTTTAGCAAAATTTAGGGTAGAGCAAGACTTGCGGTCTGCGGTTGCCCTAAATTTTGCTAAATCGTCGCTATGGATACCCAAGACCGAATCTACTTTTGAAAAAGTGGATTCTAGGATTGTGGCATTTGGGCTTGCTTGGGGTATTAGCTCTCTGGCTAGCTCTATACATTTTGGCTTATCATCGCCATCGCCTATGATAAGCAGCTTATAGTGGGAGAAGCGCGGGATCTTGATGAGATTGGCAAAGGCGCGGAGTAGCAAGGGGACATTTTTCTCCGGGGCTAGCCTGCCAAAAAACACGAGCAAATCGCGCTTATCTGCTAGGGAGATGTGTGGATTGTAGAATTTGGTCTCTATGGGGTTTGTCAGGGTGATTAGCTTAGAGCTATCCCAGCCATCTTGGATATGCTTTTGCCGCTGGAACTCACCCACGCAAATGATTGTGTCAAAAAGCTCTTTTTCTTGTAGAAATGCTCCTTGATAAAAGGGCGAGCGCAGTGCCTTTAAAATCGAGTATATCCGCCCTCTTCTATCGCAGTTTTTATAGGCTATGCGCAAGCCCTTGCTATGTCCTATACATTGCTCGCAAATTTGCCCCTTGGCATAGTTGTATAGCCCACCATTGGCGCAAGGTCCAAAGCCGTGCTGCGTGTAGATAAGCTTTGTGTTGGGGTGCTTTGCCTTGTAGGCTCTAAGGGCAAAAAGCACGCTAGGGCTTAGGCGGGAAAGGTAGTTTTGCGTGTGGATAATATCTGGCTTGATCGTAAAAAGAAAGGCTTTAAGCCGCTTGTAATTTGCGAGATTAAAGACATATTTATATGCCCCACGCCACTTAGGATAGAGCTGCCAATCATCAAGGCGCAAAAACTGCGCACTCTCTATGCCACAAGGGGACAGTCTATCGCAGCTTGCGACATAGATGTCAAACTGCTTGGATTCTAGGGTGGCTTCTATGGTGTTGCGAAACACACTTTCTGCGCCGCCTTTGAAGGTGTCGGAGGCTAGGTGCAAGACTTTAGGCAGCGGCATCAAAAATCCTGCCGCCTACGGCTTGGTTTGCTTGGGGCGATTTGGCTTTTTTGGAGGATTGGGCTTTACTAAAGAAACCTGCTTGCGTGCCCCCGCCTTGCACCACGCCGCTTTGGGATTCTAAGATTGTGTGGCTAGAATCGTGGCTTTGCAAGCCGCGCAAGGAGATAAGACTTGGAGGTCTATCGACACAGCGCGGCGCAGCAATCCGCGATTCTAGCCCACAAGCTGAATCCTTTTTAGAAAAAGTGGATTCTAAGCTAAAATCTACAAAAACATAGATTTTATAGCCTAGCTCTGCCCCCCCCCCCTAAGAGATTTTCTAAAATGCTAGTAATTTGCTTAGAGCTTGTGCCATTTCCATAAGGATTTTTCTTAGAAGCCATTGCGGCATAGAGGGCTTGATTGTGCAAAAGCTCATATACAGCTTCAAAGATCGCGCTAGGATCTGTGCCCACAAGCTTTAGCGTGCCGGCTTCTAGCCCCTCTACGCGCTCTGTGGATTCTCTTAGCACAAGCACGGGCTTATGCAGGGCTGGGGCTTCTTCTTGGATACCGCCGCTATCAGTTAGGATAATATCTGCTCTATGCAAGAGATTGTGGAAAGCAATCACATCAAGCGGTGGGACAATACGCAGTCGCTCTTGGGATTTAAGGTGCTTTTGCGCGCTGGCTTGTATGGCTGGGTTGGGGTGGATTGGGTAGATTATTTTAAGATTGGGGATAGATTCTAGCAGGGCGTTGATCGCGCTAAAAATCCGCGCTAAATTCTTGCCTAGATTCTCCCTCCTATGGGCTGTGAGTAAAAGGCATTTATCAGTCCCTAGCCACTCTAGTAGTGGGTGAGTAAAGTCGCTTGCTATGGTGGTTTGCAGGGCATCTATGGCGGTGTTGCCCACGACAAAAATGCTTGATTGTGCAACGCGCTCATTAAGTAAGTGGGCTTTGGTGGTGTTTGTGGGGGTGAAGTGATAGGTGGCAATAAGTGCTATGGCTTGGCGATTAAACTCCTCTGGGAAAGGCGAGTGGATATTATGCGTGCGCAATCCTGCTTCAATATGGGCTATGGGGATATGCTGGTAGAATCCACATAGCGCGCTTATATATGCCGTGGTCGTATCGCCGTGGATACAGAGGAGATCTGGCTCTAGGGTCTTTAGCAGTGGGGAGAGATGATATAGGAGCTTATAGCTTATGGATTCTAGGCTTTGGCGTGGGGCGTGGATATGGAGATTGTAGCTAGGTGTGATCGCAAAGGCTTGCAAAATGGGAGAGAGCATAGAGTCTGTATGCTGCCCGCTTGTGATAGTGCAGATCGCAAAATGCTCGCTAGATTCTAGCTGCTTGATGAGCGGGGCTAGCTTGATGGCTTCAGGGCGTGTGCCAAAGATGACAGCGATTAGGGATTTGCGCAGATTGGGGAAGAATCGCGCATAAATCTCCCAGAGTCGCTGCTCCATAATCCCCCAAGCAAACTGCTCTTTATAGAGAGCTTGTCGCTTTGCTTGTAGCTGGGGAGAGTTGCTAGCAGCAAGGGTGATGAATGCTTGCTTGAGATTGTGCAGGCTAAAGTCAATCACCGCGCCAATGCCCATAGCCTCTACAATCTCGCTCATTCCCGTGCCTTTTACCATTACCACAGGCTTGCCTAGCAGGAGAGATTCGTAGAATTTATTGGGCGCGGCGTAGAGGTGATTAGGCACGCTTGGGTCATAAAGAGCGGTGATAATATCGCAAGCAGATTCTAGGGCTAGGGTATCTTCATAGCAGATCTTGCCATAGAAGCTGATATTATCTGCACGCGCGGCATAGCTCTCTACTACATCTTGCAAAATCCCAAAGCCAGCGATATGCAGCTCAAGTCGTGGATCTGCTGCTATAAGCTCTAGTAGCTCAAGTAAGTAGCGATTGTGGCATAGCACGCCGACATAGGCTATTTTCACACGCTTGGCTTTAGAATCTAGCAGAGCAAAGGGCTTAATATATGCGGGCTTTTCTGGGGCATTGTGGATAATGCTTAGGGATTTAGGCTTGCTTGGGGCGATTTGCTCTAGGCGAGATTGCGCACAGATGATGCACTCATCGCTATGATTGATGACAAAGGTCTCTATGGACTTTATAAGTGGCTTTAGGATTCTAGGGACATTAAAGGTATCGACATAGTAGTCAAAAATATCATAGATCAAGGGCTTTTTGCACAGCTTTGCTATACACAATGCCGGTAATGCCGTGTCTAAATCGCACGCGTGGATGGCATCGATTGTCTTGCGGTTTGCCCAGAGATAGGCAAGGACTTTGACTTGGAAGAGTAGCAGGGGTAGGAGATTGCGTAGCCCGACACCATAGCTAGCCTTAATGCCTAGTCTATCGATGAGTATATGCGGGGTTTGTGGTGTGAGTGTGGCGTGTGAGTTTTGCGCACTATTTCTATCCCACGCAAGCACGCGGACTTTAGCACGCTGCTTGGCTAGGCTTGTGGCGATTTTTTGCACGCGTGAGTCTGGGTCGCAAGGATTTGAGCGAATGATTAGGATATGCGCTTTGGTAAATGCGTTGGATTCTAGTGGGGTTTGCATTATGCTGCCACCATTTCCCTAGGATCCTGCGCGGAGTTGTTTAAAATTTGGGCGTTTTCCCTAGAATCCTCGTTTTGAAAAGCGGCGTTTTTGCTGTCATTGCGAGACACTGCGCTAGCAGTGGCATGGCAATCCATAGATTTTGCGTTAGCAAAAAGGGCATTCCTAGAATCCACTTTTTCAAACGAGGATTCTAGCTTATGGATCGCCACGCCGTGCTGGCACACGGCTCGCGATGACAATTCTCGTCTGGCTTGTTTCTCTTCAAAGATTCTAGGAATTGCGGTGTTGCTAGTGGGGCTTTTAGCAAAATTTAGGGTAGAGCAAGACTTGCGGTCTGCGGTTGCCCTAAATTTTGCTAAATCGTCGCTATGGATACCCAAGACCGAATCTACTTTTGAAAAAGTGGATTCTAGGCTTAGAGCTTGACATACCCTAGAGAAAAGATACAAGCAAGCAAGCGCACAAAGGTCTGCCACTTGCGATGGTAGCGCAGAGACTTGAGACAAGCCATAAGATATGCCGCCCCCCCCCAACTACCATTTATCAGCCCATCATAGCGGTGCTCTAGCACTTGCACGCTTGTAAGGATAGCAATCGCACGCTTTTGCGCGATACTAAAGCTTGCATTAGCGCGTAGGCAATCAACTTGCGAGAGCTTACGAAGCTCATCAATCACGCGCCCTATATCAGCGATCTTTTTGTCGCGCGTTTTTGCATCGATTTTGCGCGTGATTGAGGAGCTAGAGTCGCAATAGACATAGAGCTTATCGGGTATGCCGATACTCTTTGTAGCTAGTGCGGTTAGCCAGAAGCTTTTAAGCACATCTTCTGCCATTGTTAGGCGGACATTTTCGCCCATATGTGCCACGAGGTGCGCGATCGCGCCTCGTATGTGCGAAGCTTTATAAAGCTTCGCCCATATGTGCCACGGAGGTGTGGCACAATGGGCGAAGACTTCAAAAAGCACTTCATCTCCGAAAAGTGGCTTGCATAGCACAGGGGGACTTACGCGCTTAAGCGTTGGCGGCTCAAAACGCATACCAAAAAACACAATATCCGGACTTGTATCAGGCTCTTGGGTGCTTTGCTTAGATTTGCTTAGATTTGTGGGGTGGGGGTTGGCTGGGCTTTGGGCTTGTGTGGATTCTAGCGCGGCGTTGTAAGAGATCTCACAGGCATTGTTTGTGAGATAGTCATCAGCGTCTAAAAAGGCTATATACTCCCCCCTTGCTGCTTTGATCCCTTCAATGCGCGTAGCAAATGTGCCGAGATTTTTGGCATTGTGGATAATGTGGATTCTAGGGTCTTTGTGGGCATAATCTTGCGCGATTTGCATAGAGCTATCACTCCCGCAATCATCTATAACTAAAATCTCAATATCACGCAAGCTTTGGTGTATGCAAGACTCAAGGCAGCGAGCAATGTAGGATTCTACATTATACACAGGGATAATGATAGAGACTTTAGGCGGCATAGCGCGGCTGCCTGTGTGGTTTATGTGCTGCCCCCCCCCAATGGCATTTTTACACGCCTTTTCATTGTCTAGGAGTGTGAGCTTAGGGATCGGTGTGGATTCTGCGAGATTGTGCAATAGGCGGTAGAGTCTCTTGCACGCGTGTAGCTCTATGTAGTCATCGCTATCTAGAGGCAAGATATATTTGCCCCTTGCTACTCTCTCTCCTGCTATGCGTGTGCTAAAGAGTCCTAGATTGGTCGCATTATGCACGATGTGGATTCTAGGGTCTTTGTGAGCATAATCTTGTGCTATGTGTATAGAGCTATCACTGCCACAATCATCTATGATAATAACCTCAATATCGCTAAAAGTTTGATTGATACAAGAATCCAAACACCGCGCAATAGTGGATTCTACATTATAGACAGGGATAATGATAGAAACTAGGGGAGACAACATATATCCTTAAGCTAGAGTGTGCGTATCATAGCTAGGCTTTGGTTAAAGCTTGCTTTATGTGCTTGATTGGTCTTATGGATTTGTGTGGGGTGTATGAGTGTGAGTGGGGCGGAGCCGCAGAGTCGGGGCTGTTTGGCATTGATTGTGCATTATATATGATGGATTTATACTATGTAGATAATGATTCTTTATAGATGTATAGTAAATAAAGTTTAGTCATATAGACTAATAAATATTTATGGTAAATGGATAAATACTTGACTTATTTACATAATATTTCTACACTTTCGGCACTTAAAATTTTTAAGTGCTAATTTTTAGAACAAGGAGCAGGTAATGAAATTTAAACCACTAGGCGAACGGATTCTGGTTGAACGACTTGAAGAAGAAAGCAAAACGACTTCAGGGATCATTATCCCAGATAGCGCGAAGGAAAAGCCGCTTATGGGCAAGGTGATTGCCATAAGCAAGCAAGTCGCCGATGAAAAGTCTGTGAAAGAGGGCGAAGTAGTTGTATTTGGGAAATATTCTGGTAGTGAGATCAAGCTTGATAAAGCAGAGTATATCGTGCTTGAGATCAAAGATGTGCTTGGCGTTTTGTCCAAGTAGTCAATACAAATAATACAAGGAGCAAACAATGGCAAAAGAAATCAAATTTAGCGATAGCGCGAGAAACAAACTCTATGAGGGCGTAAAGCAACTACACGATGCAGTGAAAGTTACAATGGGACCACGAGGGCGCAATGTCCTTATCCAAAAGAGCTATGGCGCGCCTACAATCACCAAAGATGGCGTATCTGTGGCAAAGGAAGTCGAGCTTGCAGACCCTATCGCAAATATGGGCGCACAGCTTGTCAAAGAAGTAGCAAGCAAGACTGCTGATGCTGCGGGTGATGGCACGACTACTGCGACTGTGCTAGCTCATAGTATCTATAAAGAGGGCTTGAGAAATATCACTGCTGGGGCAAACCCTGTGGAAGTTAAGCGCGGTATGGATAAGGCTGCTGAAGCGATCATCGAAGAGCTTAAAAAGGCTAGCAAAAAAGTCGGTGGCAAAGGCGAAATCGCCCAAGTAGCGACAATCTCTGCCAACTCCGATGAGAAAATCGGCAATCTAATCGCAGAAGCTATGGAAAAAGTCGGCAAAGATGGCGTGATCACCGTAGAAGAAGCTAAAGGGATCAATGATGAGCTAAGTGTGGTAGAGGGTATGCAGTTTGACCGCGGCTACTTAAGCCCATATTTTGTAACCAACGCGGATAAGATGAATATCCAGCTAGAGAACGCGTATTTGCTACTTACAGATAAGAAAATCTCATCGATGAAAGATATTCTTCCACTGCTTGAAGCGACTATGAAAGGCGGCAAGCCGCTACTTATCATCGCAGAAGATATTGAGGGTGAGGCTCTTACGACTTTGGTCGTCAATAAATTGCGCGGTGTGCTAAATGTCGCAGCAGTGAAGGCTCCGGGCTTTGGCGATAGAAGAAAAGAAATGCTAAAAGACATAGCGATCCTTACAGGTGGTGAAGTTATCAGCGATGAGGTGGGGCTCACACTAGAAAACGCAGAGATCGCGCACCTTGGGCAAGCCGCTAGAATCGTCATTGACAAAGATAATACAACCATAGTCGATGGCAAGGGCAAGAGTGCTGATGTGAAAAATCGAGTCGCGCAAATCCGCACACAAATCGCAGAGACTACAAGTGATTATGATAAAGAAAAGCTCCAAGAGCGACTTGCCAAGCTTAGTGGCGGTGTAGCGGTGATCAAAGTCGGTGCTGCTAGCGAAGTAGAGATGAAAGAGAAAAAGGATCGCGTAGATGACGCGCTCTCTGCGACAAAAGCAGCGGTAGAAGAGGGCATTGTCGCAGGTGGCGGCGTGGCTCTTATCCGTGCAGCTCAAAAAGTCAAGCTAAAGCTTGAAGGCGATGAAGCTATCGGCTATGACATCATCAAGCGCGCGATCAAAGCTCCTTTGGCACAGATTGCTATCAATGCAGGCTATGACGCAGGTGTGGTGATTGATAAAATCGAAAACACTAAAGAAGAAGGCTATGGCTTTAACGCCGCTAGCGGTGAGTATGTAGCGATGTTTAAATCAGGGATTATTGATCCGCTCAAAGTTACTCGCGTAGCACTGCAAAATGCCGTATCTGTCTCAAGTATGCTGCTCACAACAGAAGCTACAATCAATGAGATCAAAGAGGACAAACCTGCTCCAGCTATGCCAGATATGGGCGGTATGGGTGGAATGGGCGGTATGGGTATGATGTAATCCCAGCCCTTTTCTAGCTAGATTCTGCCTAGAATCTAGCTAGGCTATCTTCTTCTTACTTTCACTCACAGCACACTAGAATCCACTTTTATTACTTTACTAATCATTTACTTTTTCTAAAGCAAACAATAATCAAAAAGCCTTTATAATGTCGCATTTTTTGACAAGGGGCTGGTATGAGAGTGGGTGTATGTATGGGGTTGCTTTTAGGGCTTGCGTGGGCAAATAGCTTAGATCTAGCGGCGACAAAAGATCCTGCTAAAACAGGGATATTTCCTGTGATACAAGTAGAATCTTTTAACAAATTCGCGCTTGGTGGGGACAAAATCTCGCCAACAGAGAGCTATGGCTATATGCTAGGCGCACTTGGCTTGCAGCTCCAAGCCGTTGGGGAATCCGGCGTGGTGCGCGTGGGGCTTGGTGCTGCTGGGGCAGGGCTGGCGTATGACTCTACAAGAAGAGGCGATAATCTTGGCTACAACTACATAGGCTTTAATCCAAGCTACAATGGCAAAGGCACTCCTACTGCCCTAAATACGCGCAATTATTATGTCCATAATGCCTACTTTGAGGTCGCATCTAAGCGCGATGGTAGCGGCTACAATCTCTCTTTGGGGCGATTTTTTTATGATGATGGGGATTATATCTCTATCTTTGTTGAGGGTGGAAAGCTGGGCTATGATGTGGGATTTACAGATTCTGGGATTATTTTTGCAGAGTTTGCTGGCATTTCTAGTATGGCTTTGCTAGGTGATGGATTTTTCTGGGATTATAGTCGTGCCAATGTGCCTAGAGGCTTGCTTAGTGCCAAACTTGGGCTTGGGTATGTGTTTGCCAATGATAGTAGCTTAAATATGCACGCGTTTTATTACTATGGCATTAGTGAGTATAGTGCGCCCGGACTTGATGTGCGCTATGAGACAAACTCATCAGCAAGTGATTCTGGCGGCGGCTTTAATGCCACAACAAGGCTCAATGTCGTTTTGCCTATTTATGACAGGCTGTATATGCAAGTGCCTGTGCTGCTTGGAGGCTTTTTGCGCGATGAAAATGGGGATAAAGAGGGGCTTACTTCTACGATTATGCTAAGGCAGGATTTGGACTTCTATAAAGAGCGCAGTCATTACAACCTAGCTTTTGCTATGCAGCAAAATATCGGGCTATCCCACGCTAGGCTTGGGTTTTTTGGCTCGCCACTTGGGGTAAATATCTGGGACAATAGTGTGTATGCCACTGGCTCTTCGCTTAATGCTATCGTATATAAAGACGCCTTTAGCGCGCTATTTTTCACTAAAGCTAATTTTCAAAAGAGCTTTTTTGGCTATAAAAATAGCTATGGCATAGGACTAGATGGTCGCTACACCACTGCGCCTGCCGCTGATGAATACTCATTAAAGCTTACTTTAGATATGCAGCTTAGCAAGCTACTGACTTTTTCTATCATAGCTAATTACTACACAAGCATATATCGCCATAGCGGTATATTAAATCCTGATTTCGCGCCCCAAAATATCGCACCAAACACCGCGATCAATCGTAGCTATGTGATGACAAAGTTTAGCTTTGATTTGTAGAATCCACTTTTATGCATTTAATTAAAAGTGGATTCTAGCTCTGCTTGGGAGATGCTATGAGACTTTTTCTTAGTGCATTAGAATCTAGTGCCAATATCCACGCCAAAGAAGTGATACGACAGCTCCTTTGCCTGCGTGATTCTAGTGGTGGCGAGCCCTGTGGGCTAGAGGCTGCGCCGCTAGAGATTGTAGGGGTCTTTGATCGGGCGTTGTTTGGTGAGTTTGTAGCACAAGGTGTGCTGCTAAATCCACTTTATCACCCTAGGGATTTTTCTATTATGGGCTTTAGCGATGTGGCGGTGAAAATCCCCTTTTTGCTCCGTGCGCAAAGACTTCTTGCAAAGAGTGCGATAGGAGCTAGTGTGATTATGCTTATGGATTCTTCTTCGTTTCATATTCGTTTGAGCAAGCGTATCCGTTCACTGCAAGAAGCAGGGCATAGTGGCGGTGTGATCGCGCCTATTTATTATTATATCTTGCCACAGCTCTGGGCGTGGAAAAGCTATCGTGCAAAGAGCTTAGAGCGATATTGTGATACATTGCTTGGGATTTTGCCCTTTGAAGCGGAGTGTTATAGCAAGCAGGCAAGAGAGAGTGGGCAGTTTGTGTATGTGGGACACCCGCTGCTTGATGAGCTAGAATCTAGCCTATTAGATTCTAGGGTGGATTCTAGGGCAAATGCGACTACCACTAGCCATAAGCCTGCTTGCATTGTCTTTATGCCCGGATCTAGGCGTGGGGAGATCAAGCGGATTTTCCCGACATTTTATCAAGTGGCAAAGCAACTTCCCAATGCCAAAAAGCTTCTTGTGATCCCAAGCACTTTTGCGCAGGATTCTAGCGACCTTGCAAGCTTGCGGACAATCTATGAGATAAGCCCTTGCACTAAGGGGGCATTGCAGGACTTCACCCTATGCTTTGATACTAGATCTGCGCTTATGCAAGCGGACTTTGCTTTCATCTGCTCTGGCACCGCGACTTTAGAGGCAGCATTGCTTGGGGTGCCATTTGTCCTAGCGTATAAAAGCGCGTGGCTTGACTACTATATCGCACGCTGTTTTGTGCATTTGCGCTATATAGGGCTGGCAAATATTTTCTACAATGCGCTATGCGGAGAGAAGCCCGGCTGCGGTAGCTCTAGAATCCACCAAGAGCTAATCCAAGGGGCTATGAGTGTGGAAAATCTCTTGCAAGCCTACCACCAAGTGCGCGTGCAAGACTTCATCGACAATGCCTACAAGCTCCGCGCCTATCTTAAGCACGGCAGTGCGCGTAATGTCGCCGCGCGGCTTTTGGGGCATTAGTCTAGAATCTCGACTTGCACAAGGATCCGTATCCCAAGCCTTGCGCACACTTGCGAGACTTTGGGGGAGAGATTTAGGGCTAGGGTGTCGGCTTTGTTTAGATAGGAGTGGATCTTTAGCACGATGAAGGCATTGTGCTGTTCTTTGAGATTTTCTAGGGCTTTGTGCTTGTGGCTAATGCGCTCTACAAATCGCTCGCACTCTTTGCGAAATACGCTTAAAGCTATGATTTTAGAGTGGATTTTATAAAAGGCTTTAGGCTCATCTTTAGATCCCGCTTCACTTGTAGGGGTGGATTCTAGATTAGAGGCTTTGTGATACTGCTCTAATTCTTGTTTCCAATGTTTATAGGATAGGGTGATGGATTCTGCGTTTTTGTGCTTATAGATACTTGGGCGAAGTCCTAGGGCTTCATAGACAGCGATGGGGCAAAACTCCTCCATATATAATTCTAAACCGATGATACAATACGAGCGTTTGTGCATAGAAGATCTCCTTACTTAAAGATAAGGATTTTACCAAAATCATAATGCGTAAGAGAAAAATACCCCCCAAAGGAGAGAGAAAAGGGGGTATAAAGGAAGAATAATGCAAAGTAATACTGATCACAACAACTAAAGGAGACCCACCACACTCCTACCCTATTACTCCTTAGTTGTGCTAGTGTGCGGGGTGTGTGCCTTTGCTATGGGGATTTCTGCTATGAGGGTTGCCAGATCCGCCAAGATAGGAGATCTCGCCATTTGTGATGGCATAGGCTTGACCAAATCCCTTGACATAGCGACCATTGCGGACAATTAGCTCAATGAGATGAAAGTCGTGCATATTTTTGATAGTTTTGATCCCACCACTTCCACCACTTTGCTCGATAAATTGCGCAAACACATTTTCAAACTCCTGACTATCTCGCTCGACAAATCTTGCATTCACGCGGTAGCGCAGTCTTTTGCGCAAGATGACAGATTGTGCTTTACTCTCATCTTCTAAAAACATCAGCTCGACATTGTTTGGATTGGCGCGGATACTTGCATAATGCTCCGCCACTTCGCTAATGTAGATATAGAATCTACCTTCGCTGTGGATCACAGGCGCATAGGTCGCCAATGCCTCGCCGCTAGGGCTAATGCTTGCCAACACACCTGAGCCAAACGCCTTGGCAAATGCATCAATCTCTTGCTTAATGCCCGCTAGATCGTGTGTCTGCTCTACGCTCATACATAGTGAGATAATGGCGTTTTTTATGGTATCTGGTGAGGCTTTTTGGGGGAACTCCACGCGCACACTCCCACCTGCATAGGCTATATCTAGTCCTTCAAAATCCACGCCCTCTAGCTTGACATCTTTGGGATCGCTCTTGCCTCCAAACTTTTTCACCAAGCCGATAAGCTCGTTTGTGTGATGATCATTCATATGAGTAATGATACTTGTAAAATCCATCTTGACTCCTTTGTGTTTCTTTGGGGGGTATTATAAAGCAAGCTAACTTAGATTTTTATTAAAAATAAGAATAACTATCACAAATGATAAAATCGGATTCTAGCCTTGCAAACATTACAGGCACAAATGATTTGTGATAAGCGGTGCTTGGCTGGCTAGAGTATCGCAGGCATAGGAGAACTTCTCTTGTGTGAAAAATGGCGTGCGCACAAGCGGAGTGCCTTGCAGCAAGGGGTGATTGTGTAAAAAATCATTGATATATGTTTGATAGCTATCATCACTACTTGTCATCATCGCCAAACACAGCAAGGGGATATTGTGTGCCTTAAGCGCGCTAATGCTTAATAAAATATGATTGATACACCCTAGATAATACCGCCCCACAAGGACACAAGGCTTTGGATTTAAGCGCATATAATCAATCATACACTGCGTATCATCAAGCGGTGTGAAAAGCCCTCCGGCTAGCTCTATGATGAGATTTTGCGCGCTTGGGATTGTGATATGGCTACCTTGATAATCACATCGCTCTATGATCTTAGCGATATGTGGCGATGCTGGAGTGCGCAGGCTTATACCATTGTCAAAAATCGTGCATTCTGGGACAAATTGCTTGATAAAAGCGCGATCTTCTTCCTGCCCTGCTTGCACAAGCTTGAAATACTCATACCCAAATACCTTGCAAAAAGCCGCGCTAAAGTGTGTTTTGCCCGTGTCAGTGTGGATACCTGCGATATAGATTTGTGCCATATAGTCCCTTTGTGTGATAGGGCATTGTATCAAAAGCTTTATGCTACAATGCGCTTTTTTTAGGAGAGTGTGATGCAAGATGTAGATTCTACGAGCCAAAATGTATTGAAAAGCCCGCTATCTAGCCCCCAAGCAAAAAGCTCGCCCCCCATTGTAGCAGTGGTAGTGCCCTGCTACAATGAAGAAGCGGTTTTAGTGCATACGCATAAGGCATTGAGCCACAAGCTTCGCGCGCTTGTGGATTCTAGCGATATTAGCCCAAAAAGCTTTATCTGCTATGTCGATGATGGCAGCAAGGATAGCACTTGGGAGATTCTAAGCCAGCTTGCCACGGCTCATTTACTGCCAGAATCCACTTTTGAAAAAGTGGATTCTAGGAATGCCCTTTTTGCTAACGCAACATCTATGGATTGCCACGCCGACAAGTCGGCTCGCAATGACAGCGAGTTGGATTCTAGTGTGGATTGCCACGCAAACGCTAGCGCATTTGCTCGCAATGACTATAAAAACGCCGCGCTTCAAAACAAGGATTCTAGCACCGAAGCAAATTTAAATGAGCCAGCGCAGGATTCTAGCAATGAAGTCCAAAATATAGCCAACTCTGCAAAGGATTCTAAGATTTTGGAGCTAGAATCGTGGCTTTGCGAGCCGCGCAAGGAAGATAAGACTAGTGGTCTATCGACGCAGCGCGGCGAAGCAATCCGCGATTCTAGCCCAAAAGCTGAATCCCTAGTTGATTTCCCCCCCCCCCCGTAGAATCCCCACTAGAGCCCTTAAACTCTCGCGCAATGTAGGACATCAAAACGCCTTGCTAGCAGGCTTAGATTTTGTCGCCCAGCAGTGTGATTGTGCCATTAGCATTGATGCGGATTTGCAAGATGATATTGAAGTGTTTGATGCGTTTGTCGCTGCGTTCAAGCAGGGCAAAGAAGTCGTGTATGGCGTGCGTAAAAGGCGCGATACAGACACAGCCTTTAAGCGCAAGAGTGCGCAGGGCTTTTATGATCTTATGGCGTTTTTGGGGGTGAAGATTATCTATAATCACGCGGATTATCGCCTGCTCTCCTCTCGTGCTATCACTGCGCTTGGGGAGTTTAAGGAGGTGAATTTGTTTTTACGAGGGATTGTGCCGCTGCTTGGATTCTCTAGTGGAGTTGTGGAGTATGATAGGCTTAGTCGCTATGCTGGGGAGTCAAAATACCCCTTGCGCAAAATGCTCTCTTTCGCGTGGAATGGCATAACAAGCTTCTCTATCGTGCCGCTTAGGCTTGTGAGTGTGATAGGCTTTGTGTTTTTCTTGCTCTCCATTGGGCTTGGCGGGTATGTGCTTTTTGTGCGGTTTTTCACAGATTGGGCGGTGTATGGCTGGGCTTCGACGATGATCCCGCTAAGCTTTTTTAGCGGTGTGCAGCTGCTAAGTCTTGGGGTCATTGGCGAGTATGTCGGCAAGATTTATCAAGAGAGCAAGGCGCGTCCAAGGTATTTTATCGATGAGATCAGGTGATGGCTTGATAGCTAGATTGCTAGATACTAGAATCCACTTTTGACTTACTTCAGCAAATCTCGCACGATTTGGCGTGCTTTTTTGGCGTTGCTCTCTAAGCTTAGCTCTTGTGCGTGGCTGTGGGAGCGGATTTTATACGCCATAATTTGCGCAGGTGATAGAGAGCGCACGGCTTGGGCTAGGGAGCTAGCACTAAAATCGCTAGAAGTTATGCCCACTTCATAATGTCTAAAAAACTCTCTAATAGAATCTAGCGGTGTAGCTACCACGCAAAGCCTGCTTTGGATATATTCAAAAAGCTTATTTGGCATAGCGTTTTTGTTGTTGAAGCTTGTGTCTTGCAGGCTGATTATGCCTATATCAAAGTCATTGCAGCTAGGGATAATCTCTTCTAAGCTCACAGGCGGAAGGATATGGCAGTTTGGGATAGGGGCTGCTTGAGCGATAAATTGGGCTAGAAAATTGCTATTGTTGCTAAGCACTTGGCAGTAAATCTCATAGCCCTCCCCTAGCTCTTTGGCAAGCTCTAGGAGATTAGTAGAGCCTCTCTCTTCACTAATTAGCCCGTGATAAATGAGCTTGATAGGCGTGCTAATCGCGCTTGGAGTTAGGCTATGGTAGGGCGGGAGCGAGTAGTAAAGAATGCTTGTGATACCAAAGTCCTTAGCATAGCGATCTATTATGGGGGTGCTTACGCATAAGCAGCAATCAGCCTTTGGCAAGTAGTGCTTACACAAATGAGTAAAGAATCTGCCAAGCCCTTCTAGCCACTGCTTATCTTCATACTCTAGCGGATAAAATTCACGCAAATCCACTAGAATCTTGCAAGGATACTTCTCTTTATAATCACACGCAAAAGGCAAGAGTGCTAGATCTTCGACAATGATTAGATTAAGCCTAGGGAGAGATTCTAACATCTTAGGGATTGTTGCGCGGTTTTTGGTGTAGATAAGCGGGGCAAAGTCGCCTTGCTCACACAAAAAGTGGATTCTAGCGTTTTGCTCTTTGGTGCGGGTCTGGGCGTTAGATTCTGGGGCAGGGAAGCTAAAGCAGCGTGCGCCATTTTCTTGGCTCGCTTCTCGCGCGATGACAAACATCTGGGCAATATCTTTTAGCGCGGAAATCATTCTGTGCGGTCTGGGTCGCTTTGTCGTATCGAAGTCCGCTAGCATAGCAATATGTGGGCGCAAGAAACCTCCTAGCCTAAAAGCACTGCGCCTATCACGCCTGCTAGCAGCAGCGGGACATTAAAGGCTAAAAATGTCGGCACACAGGTATCCCAAATATGATCGTGCTTGCCATCGGCATTAAGCCCAGAGGTGGGACCTATGGTGCTATCACTCGCAGGTGAGCCAGCATCGCCTATGGCAGCTGCAATGCCTATGAGCAAAATTGTCGCCTCTACACTAAAGCCTAATTGCACACACAAAGGGCAGTAAAAAGTCGCGATAATTGGGATCGTGCCAAAGGAAGAGCCAATCCCCATAGTGATAAAAAGCCCTAGTAAAATCATCAGCACCGCTCCGCCAAATTTACCCCCTACAAGCATAGAGCCTACTTCTACAAGCTGGGTGATGGCTTGGCTAGATTCTAGCACAGAAGCAAAGCCAGCAGCTAGGAGCATAACAAAAGCGATAAAGCCCATAAGCTTAAGCCCACTATCCACAAGCGAGTCCATAGCCCCCCACTTAATCCCACCGCCTAGGATCATTATCACAATCCCACTAAATGCGCCAAGTGGCATAGAGTTTGTGCTAAGCTGCACGATAAAGGCTACCACCGCCCCCACAAGCACGCTAATATCAGCAAGCCCTAAGCGCATATTTTCCATACACTCTTGCTGCTCTACAATCACTTGCTCGCGGTAGATTCTAGGGCGAGAGTAGAATCCAATTATTGCAACAAGCAGTCCAAGCAGCATAGCAAGCCCGCCGATCCACAGCACACCGGCTGTATCACTAAGCGTTATGGCAAAGCCATATTTATTCATCTCTTCAATGATTGTTTGGTGGAAGAATAGCCCATAGCCCAAAGGCAGCGTGATATAAGGAGCCTGCAAGCCAAAGGTAAGCGCACACGCAATGGCGCGGCGATCGATTTTTAAGAGATTAAAGACACTAAGGAGCGGTGGGATTAGAATGGGGATAAAGGCGATATGCACGGGGATTAGGTTTTGCGAAAGGCAAGAGAGAGCCGCGATCGCAAGGCAGATAAGCACGCTACTTTTTATCACACCTTTTTGGAACATCTGCGTAAGCTTATAGATACTTATGGTGATGAGATTGCTTTTGGTAATGGCAGAAGCAAGGAAGCCTAGCAGGATATAGCTTAGGGCAATTTCTAGCTTAGAGCTCATACCATTGATAAAGATTTGTATCGTTTGCTGCACCGCACTGCCACTTAGTGTGCCAGCAAGCAGAGCAGAGGCAAAAAGCGCGATTAAGACATTGCAGCGCAGCAGGCAAAGAGCGCACATCACAAGCACGCTGATTAGAGCTGGGTTGGTCGCTAGGGTGGTAAGATCACTCATAAGACTCCTTTGTTTTATCTTTAAAGGCGTTGGCTTTTTGCGAAAAAGCGGGGAGTTTGCCTTTTGCTTGTGCGATAGACCATCAGTCTTATCTCCGCGCAAAAGGCTGCACAACCCCGCTTTTTCATCAAAAATCCTGCCGCCTGTGGTGTTTTTATCAAACACCCTTTCTGTTTTTTCGTTGTGCGATGTTTTTACATTTTCAGCGTTTTCCTTAGAATCCACTTTTTGAGCAAACGATTCTAAGATTTGCGGATAGGCTTAGTGGGCTTTATGGGATTTTTGAGATAGGAGTTACCTAGAGCGGTAATGACTATCTCAAAAATCCCACAATCGCGCTAATGTTATCCCAAAGCTGAATCGCTTGAAAAAGTGGATTCTAGGCTAGTCGCAAAATCGCTGCAAAATCTCCCCATACGACTCAATCCTACGATCACGCAAAAAGGGCCAAATTTGCCGCACGGCTTGCGTGCGATTTAGATCGATCTCACACACTAGGCTTGCTTGCTCGCTTTGTGCTTGGGCTAGGATCTCGCCTTGAGCTCCACTTATAAAGCTATGCCCAAAAAACTCTATCCCCTCTCCAGCCCCGCTAGAATCTAGCTCAAAGCCCACGCGATTGATCGCTATAAGTGGGAGGGCATTTGCCACGCTATGGGCACGCTGGATAATCTGCCACGCTTGGAGCTGGCGGGATTTCTCCTCATTGCTATCACTTGGGGTAAAGCCTATGGCAGTGGGGTAGATGAGTAGATCCGCGCCCTTTAGTGCCATAATCCTAGCCGCCTCTGGATACCACTGATCCCAGCACACAAGCACGCCAAGCCGCCCTAGGCTTGTCTGTATGGGGGTAAAGCCTAGATCCCCGGGCGTGAAGTAGAATTTCTCATAAAAGCTTGGGTCATCAGGGATATGCATTTTGCGATATTTGCCTGCGATAGAGCCATCGCGCTCAAAGACTACGGCAGTGTTGTGATATAGACCTTTAGCGCGTTTTTCAAAAAGTGAGGTTACAAGCACGACATTTGCCTGCTTTGCTAGATCGCTAAATAGCGCAATATCTGCTTCAAAGCTTTCAGCCAAATCAAAGAGATCCGCGCTCTCATATTGGCAGAAATACGCGCTTTGATGTAGCTCTTGCAGGGCGATGAGATCCACACTTCCTGCAAGCTTTAGCACTTCTTGGCGTATGTAAGCAATCGTCTCTTCTCTGCTGCCATAGAATCTATGCTGCAAAGCAGCGACTTTTATCATATCTCTCATAGCTCTTCTCTACTCTTGATATTCAGAATCTGGACTTTCATAGTCATCGCTATCATATTGATTGTAGTCATCTTCCCACTCATCATCATCCCATTCACTCTCTACATCATCAAACCCATTTTCTATATCATCATCAAAGTCATCATCTGCACGACTTCTAAAATCTGCGTATGTAAGCACATTGTGCTTGCTAGAATCCACTATCATTACGACTCCTTTATAATATCTCTTGCTACTTCACTTGCGATTTGCAAGCCAAAGCTAGCCGTTACCGCGCTAAAGCTCCCTAAGCCTTTGCATTTAGGTGGCTCTGGGCTAAAGATGACTTTGTAGTCTCCTTTAAACCCGGCTTTTTTCAATCCATCGCGAAGCTTCCTTGCAAATCTATCGCCATAGCTTTTCCAAATACTAGCAACTTTGATATGCGATGGATCAAACTTCTTGGCAGAGCCTGTGGAGCAGATATATCTCCCATAAGGCATAGAAGCACAAGCTTTGGCTAGTAGAATCTTTGCCGGAATATCATCAATAGCATCGATCACATAATCATAGCCGCAAAATTGCTTGCTACTAGATGAAGGATTTTGGGCTATAAAGCTTTCTAGCCATAGCTCATCAAGCCTAGCTTCTATACCCACAATGCCCGGATATAGTTTCTCTAGCACCTTGACTTTTATCTCGCCGATAGATTCTGCGCCTATTTGGCGGTTTTGATTTGTGATGTCAAAGCGATCTTTATCAACTATGGTGAGATTAGTAACACCGCAGCGATACAAGCCATCAAGCGCAAATCCCCCCACTCCTCCAACACCAAAAATCAGCACGCGCTTGCTTTGTAAAAATGTCCAATGATCACCAAATAGCAAACGCGACCTTGTGAAGCGATCTTGGGCTTCTTCTTGTGGCGTGCTTACAAGCTCTCGCTCTAGCATATCAATCCTTAGGGAAATTGTGTAAGGCGAAATTGTAGCACGAAAAGCGTGTTTTGTGATTTGTTTAAAATGTATTTACTTTAGATTTTCACAATGTGGCGCGTTTGATTTGAATTTGTCATTACAAGGAGAATGTATGAGTGCAAGGAAGTTTGGGGTAAGATTTTTGGGTGTGAGTGCGGTGCTGCTAGCTAGCTTGCAAGCAGAAGGTATAGATAAAAGTATGGATAAAAGTGGCGCATTTATCGGGGCGGAGGTAGGCTATGCAGCTGGCTTCACTAGGGAAGATCCTATCCCTACAAACCAGCAGCAGCAGACTACAACCCAAGCGCAAAACATCACCTATCCCTATGCTGCGTTGGGATTGAAGGCTGGGTATGGATATTACTTCGTCCCTTCATTTGGTGTGCGTGCTTATGCGAGCTATCATTATGGGGTCAATGGATCAAATGGAACTAGCACAGAGATAGAGCAAGGTGGTGGCGGTAGCGGTGGCGGGACTACTACTATCACCACAAACTCTGCAATGCAATCAATCCACCAAGTGAGTGCTAATGTCGAGGTGGTATGGGATTTTGTGCAGCTTAGTCAAGCAAGCATTGGGGTCTATGCTGGGCTTGGGGCAGGGTATGGATCGCACACAGCTAAGACAACAAACCCAGAAGGTGCGCAAGCGACTATCACAGAAGCCAATCTAGGATCTGGATTTATCCTGCCTGTAAATATTGGGCTTGAAGTGGGGATAGGCAAGCATCATAGAGCAGGGCTAAACTTCCGTATCCCTACAATTGCCGCAAGCTTCAAGGACAATATGGGGCTAAATGCCACATATACTGAATTTTCAAGCCGCAATTTGATCACAAGCGTTGGGTATTCTTATGTATTCTAGGCTTGCCTAGAATCTATTGGCATTGGCTTACAAAGTATGCGATGATCCACGCGCATATACTTACATATCTGCTCCCCATTTGACTGCGCTGTTAAGGTGGTTGTGAGATTTCTAGCGATACAATTACATCCTATTTATCTCACTAAAAGGCGTATCTATGAAAGTTGCGTTACTAATGAGCGGGGGAGTAGATAGCTCCTACTCAGCTTATTTACTACAACAGCAAGGCTATGAGGTGCTTGGGATCTACCTAAAGCTACACGATAAAGAAGAAAAGCATAAAGTCTTTATCCCAAACTGCGAGAAAGTCGCTAAAAATCTAGGCTTTGAGTTTATTGTCCTAGAGGCACAAGAGCAGTTTAAGGCGATTGTATATGACTATTTTGTGCGCTCCTATCAAAATGGCGAGACGCCAAATCCTTGTGCTATGTGCAATCCTAATATGAAATTTGGCTTCGCATTGCAAAAAGCCATGGAGCTTGGCTGTGAGAAAATCGCCACCGGGCATTATGCGCGCATACAAGAAGTAAATGGCATAAAGCGTATTGCAAAGGCGGTGGATTCTGGCAAAGATCAAAGCTACTTTTTGTATGCCATATCCCAAGATGCCATTGATCGGCTGATTTTCCCACTTGGCGATATGCTAAAGAGCGAAGTCAAGCCCAAAGCCTTTGAGGCGATGCCGTGGTTTGGGACTTTGGAGACTTATAAAGAGAGTCAAGAAATCTGCTTTGTTGAAACAGATTATATTGATATTTTGAAAAAGCACGCCAAAGTCGATAGCCCCGGAGTCGTGCGCGATACGCAGGGCAATATCGTAGGCAGCCACAAGGGCTATATGCAATACACCATAGGTAAGCGCAAGGGCTTTAGTGTCAAAGGTGCGCTAGAGCCGCATTTCGTGCTAGATATTGACCCAAAGGCAAATGAAATCATCGTGGGCAAAAAGCAAGAGCTAGCCAAAAACCTAGTCCAAGCAAGCAATATCAGCCTACCCACGATCTATAATGATAAAGAATATGACATCAAAATCCGCTACCGCTCCGAGCCTACAAAAGCTAGGCTTGAGGTGTGTGATGATAGGATTGTCGCGCATTTGCAAGAGCCGGTGTTTGGCGTGGCAAAGGGGCAGGCGTTGGTGGTGTATGATGGAGAATGTGTGCTAGGAGGAGGGGTGATCGGCTAGCCTAGATTCTAGGCTAGCTAGAATCTAGCATAGAATCTAAGATCGTAGATTAGCGATCATTTTGTCATAGGCTGCTTTTGTGCCTGGGCGCACGCTTGTCATAAGGCTTGCGATAATGATCGCTAGTGATGCAGCAAGGAAGCCTGGCACAATTTCATAGAGCTTGATATACTCAGCAATGTAGTTTTGCCATACAATCACCACTACCGCGCCTGTGATCATTCCGGCGATCGCGCCTATGCGTGTCATTCTACTCCAAAAGAGTGAAAAGAGCATCACAGAGCCAAAGCTAGCCCCAAAGCCTGCCCACGCATAAGACACAATCTTTAAAATACTAGAATCCTTATCCGTAGAGATTAAAAATGCAAAAACAGCTACAAGTAATACCCCAAATCTACCGATTTTCATCACCATTTGTGGGCTAGCATCTTGCTTGAAAATACGGCGATAAAAATCCTCTGCCAAAGTCGAGCTTGAAACAAGAAGCTGTGAGCTAGCTGTGCTCATAATCGCTGCTAAAATCGCGGAAAGCAAAATCCCAGCGATCCAAGGATTGAAAAGCAGCTGACTCATCACGATAAAGATTTTTTCTGGATCTTGCAAGGAGAGATTAAATTTATGCACATACGCAATACCTAAAATCCCAATAAAACAAGCCCCAATAAGTGAAATCACCATCCAAGAAATCCCCACAATCGTAGCAGTTGGAATATCTTTAGTCGAGCGGATAGACATGAAGCGCACCAAAATATGTGGCTGTCCAAAATAGCCAAGCCCCCACGCAAGGGCGGAGATGATCGCAAGGGCTGATACACCTTCACCCATAGAAAGAGCTTTGGGCTTAATATCTGCTACGATTTTCATCGCCTCATCATAGCCGCCAAGATTTGTGAGCATCACCACAGGCACGATAATTAAAGCACTCATCATCAAAAGCCCTTGAATCATATCTGTCCAGCACACTGCCTTATACCCACCTAAAAATGTGTAGGCTACGATGATGATAGTCCCTGTGGTAAGGGCATAAGCATAATCGATCCCAAAAGTGCTTTCAAAAAGTTTCGCCCCACCGACAAGCCCAGCAGATACATAAAAGGTAAAAAACACCAAAATCACAATCGCACAAATAATGCGTAAAATATGCTTATCATCATCAAAGCGCGTTTCAAAATAATCAGGGATTGTAATGCTATTGGCAATAATGCTTGTGTAGATTCTAAGTCGTTTGGCGACAAAACTCCAATTAAGCAATGCTCCAATACTAAGCCCTATGGCGATATAGCTCTCCACCAAGCCGCCCACATACAAAGCTCCGGGCAAACCCATCAAAAGCCAGCCGCTCATATCGCTAGCTCCAGCACTTAGGGCTGAAACCACAGGTCCAAGCGACCTCCCACCTAGAAAGTAGTCTTCTGTGCTTTTGTTTTTCCTATAAAAATAAAAGCCGATAAATAGCATTAAAGCCGAGTAGGCGATAAAAGTAATGGCAATTTCTGTATTGATTTTTACAACTTCCATTGTTTCTCCTTATTGTGAATTTTTTAAAGCACGAATGCCTAAGTTTCCATACCGATGATAAGACACACTTAAAGCCTTTTCATTATGATAGAACAAAAGCTCAAAACGCCCGTTTAATAACGGCTTATCACGGATAATGATTTTAGCCCATTTAGCAGTGGCTTGATAGATAGGATCGCTTGTATCCGGCTTGGCGTGATAGCGCACGCGCTCAAAAAGTGGTAGCTTAGCGATAAACTCATCGCTGCTTTCTGCTACAAAATCTGCGGCTAAGTCCGCCATTTGACAAACTTTTTGGGCTAAGGCGATAACCGCCCTAGAATCCTCGTTTTGCGCGTTTGTATCACAAGCCCTAGAATCCACTTTTTTCTCATAGCTTACCAGAGGACTTAAGCCTAGTGTATTGCACCCTATAATAACGCCTAAAATATCTTGCAAGCTATCTTGCTCACACACCCTAAAGGCTAGGTTTTTAATCCGCGTGTAAGAAAAAAGATTATCTTCTCCACGGATATTGACATAATCTTTTGCCACGCTAAATTCGTGCTTATAGTGGTAGGCATAGGACTTTGCCATAAGGGCGGCATTTGCTAGGGCAGCTTGTGTGCTTTCATCACTTGCTTTGCTTAGTTTTTCTAATGCACTTGCTAAGGGGCTATCAAGTAAATTTGTATCAGTTTTTGCTTCTATATCCATAAATTGCGTGATGTAGTTATAGATTCCTACCTTTCTCCCAAAGCCTATGGCAGACTTTTTCACCCCGCCAAAGGGCTGCCTTAGCACGATAGCCCCAGTTGTGGGCTTGTTGATATAGATATTCCCTGCTTCAATGTGTGTGTGAAAATACTCCCACTCTCTTTCATCTAAGCTTTCAAATCCAGCTGTAAGCCCATATCCTGTGGCATTGACGATTGCGATGGCTTCTTGTAAATCTTTTGCCCTCATTACACTTAAAATTGGTGCGAAAAGCTCGTTCATATGTGTGAAAGCTCCCTTTTTCACGCCGTATTTAATGCCCGGAGTCATTAAGTGGGCATTATCATTTATAAATGTTGGTTTTAACGCCCACTCTTCCCCAGCTTCTAACTCATTGATAGCTTTTGTCAGTTTCTCGCTAAGTTTATCACACAAAGCACCTAATTTATTTTTAAAGACAAAAGGACTTCCCACCGCCAAAGAAGCTGCCGCATCAACAAGGGCTTTTTTAAATTCTTCATCTTCATAGACTTCATCTTCAAGCACAAGCAAAGAGGTGGCGGAGCATTTCTGCCCAGAATTTGAAAACGCAGAGTGGATAATGTTTTTTACCGCACTATCTCTATCGGCAAATTTAGACACAATGGTCGCATTTTTGCCCCCAGTTTCTGCGCTTAAAAGTAGCGTTGGATTTGCCTCTAGCATCGCATAAGCAGTATCTTCACCGCCTGTAAGTATGGAGAATTTCACCGCTTCATCGCTTAAAATATATTTCGATATATCACTGCCCTTTGCTGGTAAGAAAATTAGCGCATCTCTTGGGATGCCCGCATCCCAAAAGCACTCACAAAGCTTATAGCCTGTCAGCATAGAAAGCGATGATGGCTTATAAAGCACGACATTACCAGCAGCTAAAGGAGCGGCTATGGTGCCCACAGAAATACCCACAGGGAAATTCCACGGCGCAATGGTAACGCCTATGCCCTTTGGCTTAAAGGTGGTGTTTGGATTTTGCTTTTTGAGTGTTTCTAGAGAGTGGGGATAAAACTCCACAAAATCAATCGCCTCGCTTACTTCAGGATCAATTTCTAAAAAAGTCTTGCCTGTTTCTAACGCCGCAAGCCCTATCAAATCCCCCCTTCTCTCACGCATAAGCTTGGCGACTTTGGCTAAAATGCCATAGATTTCATCGCTACTTTTTTGCGTGAAGTTTGAGTTTTTCGCCACTTTTAAAGCTGCTTTTAGCTCATTTTCTCCTGCTAAATACGCTGTGCCTATGGTGCGATGGGCTATTTTGTCTTTAACTTCTAAAGTGTTTAAATCCGCTTGTGTGAAGTCAAGCCCTCCGGCAACAGGATAGACATCATAATCGCTTAAATTTTCGTATTTTGCTTTAATATTTTGCGCCCACAAGCGATTTTGTGAGAGTATGAAATCTGTGTCGCTTTCATTAGTAAAAGTTTTTGTTATGTAGGAGCTTGGTGTATCTTGTATCTTGGTTCTATCTTGCTTTCTGTGTGTGGTATTATCAAGAGTTTTGATACCTTCAAGGGCATTTAAAAATAAGCTTTTTTGCTCTTCCCATTCTTTAGAGCCGACTTTAAGGTTGAAAAAATAGCGCATAAAATTATCTTCGCTTGTGTTTTCATCAAGACGGCGCACAAGGTAAGCAATGGCATTGTTAAAATGTGCTTCATCACACACGGGCGCATAAAGGATTAAATCGTGCATTTTAGATAGCTCATAAGAGCATTGCAAGCTCATACCCTCAAGCATTTCAAAGGTGAAGCTCTCACTTGCCCCCGCTTCCTTAATGCGCGTGTAGGCGTAAGCGATTTCAAAGATATTATGACTAGCGATGCCTACATTGATATATTTGTAATTTTCATCTTCTAGCACAAGATCTAGCATTTTATTATAATTGCTATCGGTGTCGATTTTACGCTCAAAGGTCGGTAGCTCCCAGCCTCTTTGGCTAGCGATTGTCTCTTCGTTTTCCATATTTGCACCCTTTACAAAGCGGATTTTAATAGGCTGCATACCCTTTAAAACCCTTTCTTTTGAAAAGGCAAGGAGCTTTTTAAGATACTCGTAAGAATCAGGGATATAGGCTTGTAAAACAATGCCCGCTTTAATGTCAAATTTGCCCACACTCTCCATAAAAGCCGCCACAGTTAGCTCTAAATCCCTAAACTCCTCCATATCTAAATTGATAAACTTACTCA
The DNA here is from genome assembly GCF_030249855.1 of Helicobacter zhangjianzhongii. Classification (NCBI taxonomy): domain Bacteria; kingdom Pseudomonadati; phylum Campylobacterota; class Epsilonproteobacteria; order Campylobacterales; family Helicobacteraceae; genus Helicobacter; species Helicobacter zhangjianzhongii. The sequence continues at coordinate 120,858 of NZ_JANURN010000004.1, read as the reverse complement.
CGCCTTGTCTGTTTTGCTCTTCTAAGGCTAGGGCATAGAGCGTATCAAGTCTTTTTACTACTTCATCTTTAGAATAGTCAAAATCAATAATATTGATTTGTGAAAAAATTGTAGTAATTTTGATAGAAATATAAGTGATATAGCTTGATTTTAGGGCTTCTTCGTATTTTTGCATACGGTATTTACTCTCTGCCTCTCCTAAAACCTCTTCGCCGATGAGATTGACATTAAGCGTGATGTTTTGCTCATTTTTACGCTTGGTAATGTGCGGGGCTAGGAAATTTTCATCAGCGTCTAGCACCATAGCCTTTGTATCATTTCTCAAATGCGAGATGAAAAACGGCACACTAAGATTGGGTGCTAACTTACCAAAGTTTAAAAAGCTAAAAAGCAAGAATTTTTCAAAGGCAGAGAAAAAGTCCGCTATACCAAATTTATTCAGCGTGTGTTCTATAAGCTCAAAACTCGCTTTTTTATCCTTGCAGCGAAAAGAGCGGTCAAGTAGCTCGATTAGCATTACTTTATTTTTGGGATTATTAAGAAGCTTTTGCATTTTAGCGTGGAATTGTCTCTCACTAGTGGAGAGATTTTGCTCGATTTTGCTTTGTAGCTCTTCTGCCAAAGCGATGGATTTTTGTATCATTGATAAACCTTGTAGGTAGATTTGGTTTTGTGTCCTGCCACATAGGGCAGGAAGAGATAAGTGAGATATGGCTTAGTGGGCTACAGCCTCGCTAGCACCAATCCCACTTTGTGCGCGGAAATCTTGCGCTCTAAAGCCATCTTTATCGATCTGCGCGCGTTTGGAGCTATCTAGCTTAGAGATAATAAAAATTGCTATAAAGGTCAAAGGCATTGTAAAAATTGCTGGATGATCATAAGGGAAAATCGCAGATTCAAAGCCAAAGCTTTTCACCCAAATACTAGGACTTAACACCACAAGTGTAAGCACCACAACAAGCCCTATCAATCCTCCCCAAAACGCACCTTTAGTTGTAAGATTTTTCCAATAGATTGAAAGCAACAAGATAGGGAAATTCACACTTGCTGCAATAGCAAAAGCAAGTCCCACCATAAAGGCAATATTTTGTTTCTCAAACAAGAATCCTAACGCGATAGCCAAAATCCCTAAGAATATAGTCGCACCCTTAGTTACTCTCATTTCAAGCTTAGGATCACATTTGCCATCTTTGCAGACATTGACAAACAAATCGTGGCTAATAGCCCCCGCCCCAGAAATGGCAAGACCCGAGACAACAGCCAAAATCGTAGCAAACGCCACAGCTGAAATAAAGCCTAAAAAGACATTGCCACCAAGCACTTCAGCTAGGCTGATTGCGACCATATTTGCCACACCGCTATAAGAGCCATCGGGATTTGTAAATTCAGGATTCCCATAAAGCAAAGCAATCGCACCAAAGCCTATAATAAAGGTAAGGATATAAAAATACCCAATAAGCCCTGTGGCATAAAAGACTGATTTTCTCGCTTCTTTAGCGTCTTTAACCGTGAAAAAGCGCATCAAAATATGTGGCAAACCCGCTGTCCCAAACATTAAAGCAAGTCCAAGTGAAACTGCGGAGATAGTGTTTGGCAAGAATGTGCCAGGCGACATTATCGCTTCACCTTTTGGGTGGTGAGAAATAGCTTGAGCAAAATAATAAGAAAGATCAAATTTTGTCAAATACAAAATCATAATCGCCATAAAACTAGCCCCTGCTAAAAGTAAAATCGCCTTAATGATTTGCACCCAAGTTGTCGCGTGCATTCCACCAAAGACAACATAACAAATCATCAAAATCCCCACAAGAATCACCGCGACACCATAAGGAAGTCCAAAAAGCACTTGTATAAGCTGCCCTGCTCCAACCATTTGTGCGATAAGGTAAAACACAATCACGCTCAATGCTGAAACCGCTGAAATAATGCGGATAGGCTTTGCATCAAGGCGATATGCGGTAATATCTGCAAAGGTAAATTTTCCAAGATTGCGGAACTTTTCAGCAATTAGAAACAATATGATAGGCCAACCCACTAAAAACCCAATAGAGTAGATCAATCCATCAAAACCATTTGTAAAAACTAATGCCGTAATACCCAAAAAGCTCGCTGCACTCATATAATCCCCAGCAATGGCAACACCATTTTGCATACCCGTGATATTACCGCCAGCAGTGTAGAATCCACTTGCAGACTGACTTTTCTTATTTGAGAGATAAGTAATGAATAATGTCGCTAATACAAAAGCTAGAAACATACCAATGGCGACAGGATTTACATCGGATTTTGCACCACCGGTATTGATCGCATCAGCACAAAGTGGCAGGACACCAAATGTGCTTGCAAACAATGTGATAGAAAATTTTTGCCATATTTTCATTGGGCACCTCCTTGCTGGTTTTTATAATCAATCTCGCCATTTTGTAGGTCTTTGATCAAGTTAGATTCTTGCAGTTGATTTAAGATATTTGCCTGATCTCGATCGAAATAAGTGTTTGCTAGGAATGTATAAATCCCTGTAACAACAATACTTAAAACAATAATAAAGAGTCCTCCAATAATCCCAAGTGTAACAGAGCTTGGTCCTAAGCGATATCCCAACACCTCTGGGAATAATCCTACGCTAAGGACAAAGATGTAGTAGCACACCAAAACTACAAGCGAAAGAACAAGCGAAATCTTGTTCCTAAAGCTGACAAACTGCCGAAATTTCGATAAGGCGTTTTGCTGATTTTCTTTGAGCCCCATTTCTTCTCCTTATGTGTAAAAATTTCTTGTTACTATGCTGTTTTATACCAATAAAGTAACATACACTTTGATACTACAATAAAATGTCGGTGATAAAATGATATGCAGGTCAAATACCATTTATGATTGTAAAATAGTAACATCTATAAAAATAAATGTGTAAAATTATCACCAATGAGTGTTGCCTTAGAAGTGCGGTAGTGTAGGTGCATTGGGTAGAAGCATAGAAGTGTATTGCAAAACTAGATTCTAGCTTTGTGGATTTTAAGAAAATTGCTAGGGGTGTTTCTAGAGATAAAGTAGGGGGCGTGCTTGGGTTTTATGATAGAGTTATTGATTGTCATCTTTACTTGTTACTTTGGGCAAATTTGACAATCCTATCTGCGATTTTACTGATCGGCAAAATCTCATCGACCGCGCCTACTTCTATCGCGCGTTTTGGCATACCAAATACCACGCAGGTTTGCTCATCTTGCGCGATTGTTTTTGCGCCATTATCGTGCAGCTCCTTAATGCCTATGCAGCCATCATCACCCATACCTGTGAGAATGATCGCTAAAGTATTGCGCCCGGCAATGTTGTTGGCTGCGCGGAAGAGAATATCCACGCTTGGGCGATGCCTTGAGATCCTAGGGGCATCTAGGATAGGATGGGCGGAATATTTGCCATTTTCATAGCCAAGCGCGATTTGTGTCCCGCCTTTTGCTAGATAAATGCAGTCATTTTTAAGCACGAAGCGTTGATTGACTTCAAAGACACTAAGCTTAGATTTTGTATCAAGTCGCTTGGCTAGCGTTTGGCTAAAATGCTCGGGGATATGCTGGACTACGACAATGGGCGGGAGATTGCACGCGGGCAGTGCGACAAAGATTTCTTCTAAGGCGATGGGACCTCCGGTAGAAGAGCCTATGACAATAAGCTTTTCACGATTGATTAAGCAAGGATTGCTTTTTAGTAGCACATCTGGATGTTTTTTTTCTTCTATTTCTCTCATAGTTATCCTTAGGCTAATCTCGTATTTTTATATAAGTTTTATTGCCTAGTCTCTCTACCTTATCCTTGAGTCCTAAAATATCATCTGCGTGTCCAATGTATAGCGTGCCATTTGTCTTTAAAAATCGCAAGAGCTTTCCTAGAATCTGCTCTTGCTCTTGGGTCTGGAAATAAATAAGCACATTGCGACAAAAAATAATATCAAATTCATTCTGGTGGAATGGATAGGTGGAGTCGTGCAAATTTAGCTGAAAAAACTTGATCATTTTTCTTAGCACTGTCTTAGCGCGGATAGTTTTTGTGCCATTTGCAGCTACTTGCAAGGTGTCAAAATATCTATCCATATTGACCCAGTTGGGGAGATTGAGCGTGGGGCTTAGGGTGAAAACCCCATCTTTAGCATCTTGCAAGACTTTTGTGTCAATATCACTTGCATAAATCTCCACATTGCAAGAAGAGTTATATATCTCGCTAGCATATAGCACAGTGGCGGCTATGGAGTAAGGCTCTTCGCCTGTTGATGAAGCAGCGCAGTAGATTTTGATATTGAATTGGTTTTGAAAAAGTGCTGGCAAAACACGATCAAGCATATCTTGGAAATGCACTTTCTCGCGGAAAAAGTCTGTTTGATTGGTGGTAAAGGCATTGATGAAAAGCTGCTTTGCTTGGGGGTTTTTGCTAGTAAGCGCGATAAGCTCACTTGCAGTTGTAATGCTATCAAAGACAGGAAACTGCTTGAGAGAATCTAGGCGGTTTTTCATCATTGTTTGTTTAGAGATGTCTAGGTAAATTCCTGTGATTGTGTGGAGATAGGATTGGATCTCTTTGAACGCTTTGGCTGTGTCTATATTCAAGAGTGTCCTTTAGGCTAGATTAAAATGCTCGGCAGGATTTGAACATATCTTCATAATAGCGCGCAGCCTTAGAGACAAGATAATTATCATCATCATAAAAAAGCGTTTCATAGCTGTTTTCAAACGCATTTTTACTCCAATTAGCTGAACCGATGTAGAGAAGATTTTTATCGATTATGGCGAGCTTTTGGTGCATTATACCATAGTAGTTACCTTTTGGGGATTTTCCTCCTTTGAGCAGGCAGGTGGAGATATTGTTGTATTTATCAAGATAGCCGATCATTGAGCGCGAGTCGTTTTTGCTACTCTCATCAAAGATTATGCGGATTTTCACGCCTCTTTGCGCGCTATCGCGGAGAGCTTTTGCTAGCTCTCTATTGGTGAAGCTATAAATGGCTATATCGATGCTTTTTTGTGCGCGTTTGAGTGAGCTGTGCAGGCTTTTGAAGGCTTTATCTTGCTCATAGGGCAACATAAATAGCTCGCTTTTTGCTTCACATATAAGCCACGAGCTTGCCAAAAACACTAGGATTTTTCTCATCAAAAGCCCCTTGGGTGAAAAATATGCTATAATCCGTGCCATTTTACTCTAAAATAGGTAACTTTATGAAAATCGTTTTGATCAATACCGATCCAATGGTTGCAAAGCTTATTGAAGCCACTGCGAAGAAAACAGGGATCACGCTTATAAGCTATATAAGCACTGATGAGTGTGATGTAAGCACATTGACAAAAGAGTATTTTGTCTTTGTTGATGAGAGTGGGCTAGGGCAGGATAGAGATCGTGTAAAATCCATAGCACAAGACTTTTTGAGCTGTATGTTGTATGCTAAAACCAAGGCGATTAAAGAGTTTTCCTATCTCGTGAAAAAGCCATTTTTACCTACGGAGATTTTGGATATTTTGCAAGCAGAGTTACTAAAAGTTGGGCAGGATTTGCACAATGCTTCTGAAGTTACACAAGATGAGATTGCCCAAGTTGATGATAGTGTGCAAATGCCGGAGCTAGATATGAATGCGCTAGATAAATTGGGGGATTTTGATATTACACAGGAGTTTGATGATGTCTCTGCGCTTCCATCACTCCCAGATAGTTTAGATCTCTCTAGTGTTAGTGAGAAATCCACAACACAAGCTGCGCAAGAAATTGATGAACAAAATATAGGGCAAGAAGATAGTGGGGAAGATACAAAGAGTAGCAGTGCTAGTGATGTAGGTGCAATGATAGATGAGATGAGTAATGGGCGCAATGAGGTTAATCTCCTAGAAGATGGAGATATGGAGGATCTTGATGTAGGGGCATTAGATGAGCTGGGTGGGGATAAACCTAGTGCTGATGTGACTGCAAATGATAGCAGTGATGAAATACCGCTAGATCTGGGTAATCTGGGTGATTTGAGTTTAGATTCTGGACAAGATCTAGCTGAGAGTGCAGCAGATAGTGCCAAGCCGATCGATCTAGGCGATGAAGCACAAGATGTGCAAGAGACAGATCAAGATACGCTTGAAAACATCCTAGAATCCAATGATTTAGAGCCAAATGTAGCAAAAGATACGGGCGAGGCAGTAGATAAGATCGGTGATGAGATAGCACAAAATACGCCAGATCCTTTGGATTTATCTATTGCAGATTCTAGTGCTAAGACATTGGAGCAAGACAAAGTGCAATCTCTAGAATCCAGCGAGTCAAGTAGCAAAGAGAGCGACTTAGATGACTTAGGTATGGTAGATAATCTTGTGAGCGACACTGCCTTAGATAATGGCGATAGTCAAAAAGGCGATACTCAAGCGGATATGCAAGAGAATCTAGAGCTAAATGATGAGATCATAGGTGATGAGATCCTAGAATTTGGTGTAGATATAGATGAGAGATTTGCTGACTCTTTGGAGGCTGATGAAGAGCAAGAGACAGAGTCTAAAGAGACTCAAACACAAGAAGTGATCGCAGAGATTGATCAAGATTCTTCACATAAGCAGGCGCAAAATCTAGCAGAAGAAGATAGTGCGGATATTAAAGAAGCTAGCGAGCTAAATGGTAAGGACTCTCTAGAATCTAATCAGGAGTGCGAGATCCTCCCGCAAGATGAGGTTGAGCTTGTCAAAACTCTGCTTGATGATAGCAAGGAGGGAGTGGATTCTACGGCAGCACAGGAGACGCAAGATGTGGAGACACAAGAGCAAGATACGGATGCAAAGGACTCATTGCAAGAGCAAGAGACACAGCAGCCACAAGATATGCAAGAGCTAGAATCTAATCAAGAAGCCACAGCCACAGATCACGATATGGCTTTGGGTGAAGAAGAGTTTGCTGATATTGAGCTTGATGATCTTGCGCAAGTGGAGCAGGCAGAAGAATCTAGCGCAGATATGCAAGAGGATTATTTGCAGCTAAGTGAGAGTGAGATTTGCGAGGCATTGGGCGAAGATCTACCTACTAGCGAGCAAGCCATAGAATCTAGCTTAGCAGAATCTACAGATCCGCAAGATCCACTTCAAGACCCACTTAGTGATATGAGTGATGATCTCAAGCTAGAATCTAGCCAAGATGAGCCAAGTGCAGACCTTGTAAAATCCGCAGATATAGAATCTAGCCAAGGCAAGCTAGATTCTAGCGCGCAGGATCTTGTCGCGCAAGAGAGTGTGCTAGATAGTATAGAGCAAGGCGTGCAAGATGACTTGCCTATATCTTTGGAAGTTGGCACGGATATAGAGGGCTTGCAAGAAGCAGATATGCAAGAGCAGAGTGTGCAAGAGGATTTGCAAGGCGTGCAAGAAGAAGCAGATATGCAAGAGCACGATTTGCAGGCAAGCACACTAGAATCTAGCGATGAATCAAGCCATAAGGATATAGATAAGAATCTAGCAGAAGAGCTAATAGGGCAGGGGCTAGAGGATATAGCCGAGCTAGAATCTATGCAAGATTCTAGTGCTTTGGCGCAGGAGTCGCAAGATCTTATGCTACAAAACTCCGAGTTGGCTGGGGATTTGGGAGAGTTTGGCGTGGAGGATTCTAGTGAAGGGGCTAGTGCATTGCAAGATTCTAGTGCTTTGACAGGGGCGTTAGATTCTATGGTGGCGCACGATTTGCAGGAGCTAGAAGAAGCGCAAGAGGAGCAAGAGGAGATCCAAGATCAAGCCACGCTTGATGATTTAGGTGAGTTTGGCTCAAGCTTGCAAGCTATCAATGCCTTGCGTGATGAAATGCAATCACTTGGCGATTTGGATCCGTTTGCAAAAAGCAATGAAAGAAAAAGCAGGGATAATGCGCTAGGTAGCACAGAAAATACCCACGCAGATAACCGCTCTGGCGGCTCCACCCAAGCCAATCAAACACAAGCCCAGCTTTTTAGTGAGCTTTTGGCAAATAAATCCGCTCAAGAAATCCGCTCTTTGCTCAATGGCGCGAAAATCTCTATCAATATCAGCTTCGCGGATACATATGACAAATAGTATGCCAGCATCTCAAGCGACTCAAGGGGCGTTGTTTGGGCGGATACTGATCCTATCTGGACCATCCGGCTCGGGCAAATCTACTTTGTGCAAGATTTTGCAAGAGCATTTTAGTGATATTTACTTCTCTATCTCTACGACTACGCGAGCCCCTAGAGATGGTGAGCGCGATGGGGTGGATTATCACTTCGTGAGTCAAGAGCAGTTTATAGCAGATATTAAGCAGGGTGCGTTTCTAGAGTGGGCGCAAGTGCATAATAACTACTATGGCACAGCGTTATCACCTATCACGCTGGCTTTAGAGCAGGGTAAGCTTGTGATATTTGATGTTGATGTGCAAGGACATCAAAGTATCAAGGAGTATTATGGGAATCTCGCGCGATCAGTGTTTATCACAACTAGGAGCAAGGAGATTTTGCGCAAGAGGCTAGAGAGTAGGCAGACAGATTCTACGCAAAATATCGAGCTGCGATTATTGCACGCTTATAATGAAATGCAGCAGCTCTCGCATTTTGACTATCTTATCGTCAATGATGATTTGCAAAGCTCTAAGCGCGCGATTATTGGCATTGCCACTTCGCTGGAGTTTATCCCGCAGCCTAGTATCTATCAGTCGCTGTGGCAAGATGTTGGCGAAGATATGAAGCAGTAGTCTAGGATAGATATTTACAATTAAATAAAAACACCTTAGAATACCGCCTATTTTACACAAGGAGCAAATATGGGAAGTTTTAGTTGGTGGCATTGGCTGATTGTTTTACTCGTGGTGTTGTTGCTATTTGGCGGAGGGAAAAAGATCCCCGAGCTTCTAAAAGGGCTTGGCACAGGGATTAAGGGCTTCAAAAAAGCCGTGCGCGATGATGATGAAAGCGATATGCCAACGCCCGCGCAACCCACGCAGCAAACCATCGCAAAAAGTGATAGTAAAGAGATCGTAGAAGCTAAAGTCGTAGCAAGTCAGGCTTCTATAAATGCGCCTGTGAGTGCGCCTGCACCACAAGTGGTGCGCCTTGAAGTAAGCACAGCAGAAGCACCCAAAAAGCGCGGACGCCCTAAAGGCTCTACAAACAAACCCAAAGATACATCGAGCAAAAGTTCCAAAAGCCCAAAATCTAGCAAAGAAGCCAAGCCTAAGAAATCCACACAAACTAAAGCCAAAAAATCTAGCGAAACAACCAAAGCAAAATCAGCAAAAAGCACCAAGTAGATCATAAAGCAAGGCAAGAAATGTATGAATATGTCAAGTCCATTATCTCGCAAATCACGCATTGCGAGATTGTGCTAGAGCGACCTAAAAACAGAGAATTTGGGCATTTTGCTACGCCTGTGGCATTTACGCTAGCTAAGGCACGCAAGCAATCTCTAGAGGTGATCGCAAAAGAGCTATGCGCACAGCTAGAAGGGCATAGCGCGTTTGCCAAAGTTACTCAAGTTCGGGGCTATATCAATCTCTTGTTGAAAGATTCGTTGCTAGAGAGTTTTGCTAGCTCTGCTTTGGGCAAAAAGCATATAGATTCTAGCGTGCCTTTGGCGCAGGGCGAGACAATCTTGCTTGAGTATGTGAGCGCAAACCCCACAGGTCCTTTGCATATAGGACACGCGCGTGGGGCGGTGCTAGGCGATAGCTTGCAGAGGCTAGGGAGCTATCTTGGGCATAGCATTAGCAGTGAATACTATGTCAATGACGCAGGCGCGCAGATTGGCAAGCTGGGGAAATCGATCTACCTAGCGGGCAGGGAGCTGCTGGGCGATAGCGTGGAATACGATGATGACTGCTACAAGGGTGAATATATCATCGATATTGCTAAGTCTGCTATCGCGCATTTTGGGCAAGAGATAATGACCAAGGAGCAAATCCCTGTCCTAAGTGATTTTGGCAAGGATCTAATGCTTCAAGAGATCAAGGACAATCTCGCGGCGTGTGGAATCCACTTTGATAACTATGTGAGTGAAAAAGAGCTTTTCACACGCTGGGATAGCACGCTAGAGCGGCTCAAGGCTCATCAAGGCGTCTATGAGCAAGATAGTAAGCTTTGGCTTGCTTCAAGCACAAAGGGCGATGAGAAAGACCGCGTGATCGTGCGTGAAGATGGCGAGCCGACATATTTGGCGGGAGATATTATCTACCACGGCGATAAATTTTCCCGCGATTTTTCGCGCTATATCAATATCTGGGGAGCTGACCACCACGGCTATATCGCTAGAGTAAAGGCGAGTATCGAGTATTTGGGCTATGATTCTTCAAAGCTACAAGTGCTTCTAGCCCAAATGGTAAGCCTGCTTAAAGATGGCAAGCCCTATAAAATGAGCAAGCGCGCGGGGAATTTTATCCTTATGCGCGATGTTTTAGCGGATATTGGAGCTGATGCGCTGCGCTTTGTCTTTCTCTCTAAAAAGCCTGATACGCATTTAGAATTTGATGTCGCCACACTAAGCAAGCAGGATTCTAGCAATCCTATTTTTTATATCAACTATGCCAATGCTAGAATCCACACTTTGCTGAAAAAATCCCCCCTAGAGCCTAGTGCCATACTCCAAGCAGATTTGGCTCAAAAAGTGGATTCTAGTGCGGCTTTAGTGGCGGCTAGGGAGCTAGTCTTTGAAGCTCTGCTACTGCCGCGAGTGGCGCAAATGGCGTGGGAGGAGAAAAGCTTGCAGAAAATCTGCGAATACGCCAAATCCCTTGCTGGAGAGTTCCACGCATTCTACAATGCGCATAAAATCCTAGAATCCACTTTTCAAGCCCCGCTTCTTAAAGCTTCTATGCTGGTAAGCCAAGCCCTATGCCAAGCCCTAGATCTGCTTGGCATAGAGGCAAAGACACAGATGTAGCCCAAAGCAATGCCAAAGACGCAAAAAAGGATTCTAGTGTGAAAGTGGATTCTAGGGTTGGTGAATCCACCACAACTAAAGTGCTTTTTGTCATAGGCGACATCACGCGCAAAGGCGGCATAGAGCGCGTGGTGGTAAATCTTGCTAATGCCTTTGTGCAGATTCTGGGCTATGAGGTTGGGGTTTGTAGTTGTTTTAAGCGGTATGATGAGTTGCCTTATGTGCTAGACTCTCGCGTGCGCCTTAGCTATATCTATGAATTTAGCGGTGCGCCAATGCACCAAAAAGCCCAAAAAAGCAAGCTCTATAAACTCTACTATCGCAATATCTTTGAGCGTGTGTTAAGCCATAAGGTTTGCGCACTTGCTAGGGGCTTTGACTTTCTTATTGACAATGATCATATCTATCTGCCCCCCCCCTTATTGCGTTTTAATGCCTTTCCAAAGACAATCAAAGTCTTTCATCTGCCATTTTCTCGCCCACGCTCGCGTGCCAAAAGCTTTGATGGCATTGTAGTGCTATCAAATAAGCAGTATGACTTGTGGCGCAAGCACTATAAGCGCGTGAGCGTGATCCCAAATTTCATCACAGAATTTGCTAGCAAAAAGGAGTGTGATAGCTCCGCACAGGTGGTGCTATCTGTGGGGCGTATGGAAGAGGGCGATCAAAAGGGCTTTTCACGGCTTATTGATATATGGGAGATGGTGCAGTGTAGTGGAGAGTTTGCTAGCTGGAAGCTCTGTGTCATAGGCGATGGCGAGATTAAGTGTGAGCTAGAAGAAAAAATCGCGCAAAAAGGGCTAGAATCTAGCATTATCCTAAAGCCCTTTAGCAAAACAATCCAAGAAGAATACGCCAAAGCCAGCATATACGCGATGACTAGCTACTATGAAGCCCTGCCTATGGTGCTGCTAGAAGCAGGCTCTATTGGGCTTGCTCTCATCGCTTTTGATGTCAATACCGGACCTAGCGATGTGATACCTTGTCCTAAAAATTTGATACACGATAATGATATGCAAGCTTATGCTACGCGCCTAAAGGAGCTTATGCGATCAAGCAGCTTGCGCGAAGAGTGTGGGGCTAGCGTGCGAGAGCGCGTGGAAGAGCAGTTTTCTAAATCTGCGGTCTTGCAGCAGTGGGAAGAGCTTTTTAAGACATTGTAGATTCTAGCAAAATACCTATGGATTACTAAGAATGCATTTTACTTGTTTTCTAAAGAAACATCGCTTCGCTTGTTTTCTAAAGAAACTGCACTTCGCTTGTTTTCTAAAGAAACCTGCGAGCTCACGCTCGCACCGCTATCGCTTGTTTTCTAAAGAAACATCGGCTAACGCCGAGCGTTTTACTTGTTTTCTAAAAAACCTTCGCTTTGTGGATTGCTCTTGCGCCGCTTCGCTTACATTGGATTGCCACGCTCGTTATACTCGCTCGCAATGACAGCTCCCCATTGTCATCGCGAGCCTTGAAAAAGGCGTGGCGATCCATAACGCAATCTTGGAATCCCAAGCAGAAAAAACGCGCAAAGACTAGAATCCACTTTTGCAAAAGTGGATTCTAGTTTGGATGCCAAGCACCACTCGCAATGACGATAAAAAGTGGATTCTAGGGCAAGTGGATTTAATGGATTCTATGGAGTAGGGGGCTGGCATAGAGTCTGCATAATTGCTCCACATTGTGTTGCAGGGCAGGCAGCTTGGCTTATAGCTTTTTAAGCCATAAGCTTCCGCCGGTATTTTTCTGGCTTAGGGGCAGTGCGGCGGCAAACTCATCTTTGTAGAGATGATTTAAGCAAGTGTTGAAAAAGACAATTTCAAAGGCAGGATTGAAGCTTAAAAATGCACGCAAGAGATAGGCTTCATTCCACGAGTTTTTGTCCCTTAGCCAATCATTTGGGTAGCTAAAGGGATAAAAAATATCGTGGAAGTGGATATATACGCCGCGTTTAAGCCTAGGGAGAATCTCAAAAAAGATTCTATTGACATCGGAGTTGATTTTGGCAATGTGTGTAGAATCTATAAATAAAATGTCATTGGCTTCAAGCTCTTCAAAAAGCTTTTCATCTATCTCTTGTAGGCGGTGAGGCAAAATGCGTGTGAGGGGAGAATCTATATCGCTTTGTTTTAAGAGAGAGTGGAGAAGGGCGGGGTAGGGCTCAATGTGGGTAATGTGCAGAGAGTTTATTTTGCCCCCCCCCCCATTAGATTCTTACCTGTGAAGAAAAGCTCTCTTACATCGTGCATAAGCGCGGAGCTAAAGCCAGAGCCTACTTCTATAATCCTTTGTGGTCGCAAGTGGCGTATCATCGCATAGAGGCAGATTCCATCGCTGTGGCAGTAGGCTTGATTGTCAAAATAGTAACGCAAATGCGGCTGCTTAGAATCTCTAAAAGGCATTTCTGCATAAAGCGTAGCAAATTTTTTCAGTAATGTCCTTTGGGATTCTAGCTTTAAGTCTATGCCGATTAAATCGCGTGGATCATAGGAGCGATTGGCAATGCCTTCTTCTATCTCTTTGGCATTGGCAATGGGCGAGTAGAAATGCCCACTTGGGACAAAATCTACTTGCCCAAAGATAGCTTGGGCTTTGCGGTAGCACTTGCGTAAAATGCTTTTAAGCGTGGGCTTTTTTGCAGGGGTGTCAAGATACATAAAAACTCCTTGTAGTTTGGGATTAGCTTGTCTTTTTACCTAGTAGGATTCTAGCTTGGCTGCGGAATCTTGCTGGGATAAGCTCGCGGATACACACGCGCGGAATAATCCAAAAAAGATATTTGAGTGCGTGGAGCAAGGGGAAAAGGCGGTTGTATTTATAGCCGATTTGGCAGTCTTCTTTAAACATCTGCCACGAGAGATGTGAGCTTACGCCCTCTAGGCTAAAGCTTGAGACCACAAGCGGGATATGATAGAAGTTCACGCCATTATTGTAAGCCTTGGCGAAAAAGTCCGTATCTCCTGCGATTTTAAAGCTTGTATCATAGCGGTAGGCTTGCATAAGGGGGGTGGCGATAAAGGCGGATTGATGGATAAAGTGGTGGCGGTATTTATGCGATTTGGTGGAGGCATAGAGGATTTTAGAGTGGGTGTCATCATAGATAAGCTGGGAGTCGCCATAAAGGATTTGGGGAGTGATTTGGGGCTGTGTTTGTAGCGAACCTTGCGTGCTTTGGTGAGAAAAATAAGCGAAAAACTCCTTTAATGCATTTGGGCTATAAAATCTATCCCCACAATTCATAAAGTTGCACCACTGCCCTGTGGCAAGCTCTGTGCCTTTATTCATCGCTTCATAGATCCCGCTGTCTTTTTGGCTTAGGAATTTAAAAGTGAGATTTTTCTCTTTATGCGTGGCTTCAAGGTAGAATCCACTTTTTTCATTGTGCGCGTGGGTTGTTTTCGCTACCCCTTTGCCCCTAGAATCCACTTTTGCGCACGCTTGTATGTGGCGCATAATTGCTTCTTTTGTGCCATCACTGCTTGCGCCATCGATGATGATGTATTCTAATTGCGGATAGTCTTGCGCGATGACAGAATCCATTGTTTCTATAATATGGGCTATATCATTATAAACAATGGTGATGACAGAAATAAGCGGGGATTGTGCTTGCGTGCTTGTATCCATTATAGTGGGCTTTCTTGATAAATTTGTGCGATTATAGCACAATGGGCGTGCGTTAGGCTAATGTTTGGGGATTGTTGAAGCTTTGAAGAGTTTGGTAAGTTTTTTTGCGATTCTTGCATATATAGATGGCTGATGAAAGGCTATGTGGAAAGCTGTGGTATCTATGGCGTGGGCTTGGGTAGAGCTTGGGTGTATGATGGGGAAAGCTAGCTCATAGCTTGGCATTGTGGCAAATTTAGATTCTCCTGTGGTGTGCGTGGCATCATCTCTATTAAATCCAATATTTTTGATCATATTATTCTTAGGATAAATGCAAAGCCCTTTGTGTTTCCATACACTATATGCCAAAGGATAGTCCCAAGTATTTATTTTGCCTTGTGCATAGGCTTTTAAGATTTTATACCAATAGCGTTTTTCTTTAACGGAGTAGAAATTATCAAGCAATCTAAATTCTGCTTCAAAGTCGCTAAATTCTAGTTGATACTTTTGCCACGCTCTAGCCCAGCTAGCCCAGCCCCAAATATGTGGGTATTTAGAAAAAAAGTAGTCTTCTTGCAGCTGTGCCTTTGGGTGCAATGTTTCTACCGAAGTATTTTTAGCAAAATCAAGTCCGCTCCAGCCACTTATCATAAAGACTTTCTGTTCATTGCTATATCGCTCTAATAACTCATCACAGAATCTAAAAAAGCTTATGCTAGGCAAGCAGTCATCTTCTAGGATAATACCCTGCTTTTCTTGCGAGAAAAACCACGATATAGCCGAGCTTACAGCGAGCTTGCAGCCTAAATTTGTATCCAAAAATCGCGTGTGGATTTTACACTCCCAAGTAATATGCTCTATAACGCGTCTGCGCAATAGCGCAGCTTGCGCTAGCTCTTTATCATCTCTAGCACCATCTTGGGCTAGATAGATGACTTTGGGCTGGACTTTGGCAATTTGTGCTAGCACAGCAAGCGTGGTGTCTAGGCGATTGAAAAAGAGTAGCAATACAGCATTTTGACAGCGATAGATAGGGGGCTGCATTATGCTGCCCTACTTGCACACACATTATTACAATAAGCGGTATTTGTGTGTATGAGTGCATAATTTAGATTATATGCTGCCCCCCCCCCTATGAGCTATCACAGATAAGCTTTTTTGCATTATTGTGGAGATTTTTTGTATTTTGTGTGCTATGCGCTTTGTTATAGTTGTTTTGTGAGTTAGCTCAAAATCCCTTATCCTCTGTAGTGCTAAAGTGGATTCTACGATTGTATCAGGGAAGAGAATGGGGAATTTTGTATTGATCTTGGAAGCATTTAAAATATTGCCATTGTCACCGCAATGCACCCCACTTCCATCAAAACCTATTTGCTTGATGTATGAAAGGCTTGGGCAGAGTGTTAGGGCATTGTGCTTATAAGCGATAAGATAATTAAATATCGCCCAAGTTTTTATCTTGCCCTTATGATTGAGCGTAAAGTGGCTAAAGTAGTCAGCCACGCTATCAAGATTGATATAAGCAATATCACTCTTGCTAAAAGAGTTTTTAAAATTCAAAGACATATCGCGCTTAAAATACTGCCATCGATCCCCCCAACTAGCCCAGCCCCAGCAGTGAGGGACTCTCCAAAAGTAGCAATCCCCTAAGCCTTGGGTATCAATGGGGTATCCCCAGCCTGCTATGCTCCATACTTTTTTTTCATTTGCATAGACTTTAAGGGCAGTATTCATATAGTCTAAAAACACAGGAGAGACAACAATATCATCTTCCAGCACAATAATGGTGCCGTGTTTGTTGATAATGCTTGTAACACCATCGATGATAGAATCCGCTAGCCCGAAATTACGCTCTCGTTGGATTAGGGTGATTGTCTTAAAGTATATGCCATTTTCATTGCTAGCAATGACTTCTTGCAAAAGCTTAGTAACCTCTAGGGCGGAGTCTTTTTGCTCTTGTGGGGCATTTTGCTTAGGTGCATCTTGGTAGATATATAGGTGGCTTTGCTTGGCTAAGAGATTGCCCTTTAGGGCTTCTAGCGTGGCTTTAGTGTGCCGTGGGCGATTGTAGGTAAAAAGCACGATTGGCGCAAGTGTAGAATCCATAAATCCTAAACCTTCTTTAAGTAAGTAAAGAGTGCATTATAGCTATCTAGCCCTTAAACTAGTGTATGTATGCGCGGTATTTATGCTAGCTTTATAACTTTTGACTTACAATGCGCCTTGCAATGCCGCGCTTAATCAAATTGCAATCGCGCTTTGCCTTTGGCTTGGTGGTGGCAGAACAATTATAAAGGACAATGATGAAAAAAGCTTATACCTCGTTTGTTTTAGGGATCACTTTTACTTTGGTGTTAGCAGTGTGTAGCATCGCATTGGCAAAGACTAGCTTCTTTAGTGCGTGGCATATTTCGCCGCTTATTTTGGGGATCGTGCTAAGTATTGTTGTGGCAAGTGTGCTGCGTGGCTTTGGGGTTAGGATCATTGATGAGTGTAGGAGTGGAGTGGATTTTAGCGGTAAAAAGCTTTTGCGCTTGGGGATTATCTTGTATGGGTTTTTTGTCTCTCTAGCAGATATACAGAGCGTGGGGCTTGCGGGCGTGGGCGTGGCGGTAGCTGTGGTAGCTGGGATACTTGTAGCAGGCTTTGTCATAGGGGTGAAAATCTTTAGGCTTGATAGGGAGCTAGCGATTTTGATGAGTGCTGGGTGTGCGATTTGTGGGGCAGCTGCGGTGCTAGCTCTAGAATCCGCCTTGCGTGCTAATGCCCAAAAAAGCGCGATAGCCATAGGCAGTGTGGTGGTATTTGGGCTTTTGGGGATGTTTGCCTACCCGATTGTGTATAGTGCTGGGCTTTTGCCCTTTAGTGTCTCGCAAATGGGCTTATATATGGGGGCTAGCTTGTATGAAGTGGCAAATGTCGTGGGAGCAAGTGATGTGCTAGGGCAAGAGGGTGCGAATATCGCTCTTATTGAAAAGATGATCCGCGTGGCTCTGCTGGCTCCTGTGCTGTTTATCGTGCCGTTTTTGTTTGATAGATATGGGCAAGGCAAAAGTGCTAAAAAGCTCTATATCCCCTATTTCGCGCTAGGCTTTGTGGCGGTGGTGATCTTGCACTCTTTTGTCGCGATCCCAGAGGCTATTGTGGGGTTTGCCCAGTTTGCTTGTATGCTGTGCTTGAGTATGGCGATGTGCGCACTTGGCTTGCAGATTGATATAAAAACTATGGGCAGTGCTAAGGGGGTGTTTGGCTTTGGGCTATTGCTTTTTGTGCTTGTGAGTGGGCTGGGGTTTGGCTTGGTGTGGATTCTAGCTTAAGTGAGATTGGGGATCTGCTTGAGTGAATAAGAAGCGGAGATATGAGTGCAAAATAGCATAAAAAAGGCGCATAGAATCTAAAAAGATTCTATGCAAAGATTTTAGAATAACGGAGCTATGGCAAAGCCTAAAGCCACAGCAAATACTATGGCTATAATGCCCGGAAGTATGAAGCTGTGGTTAAAGACAAATTTGCCAATGCGAGTAGAGCCGGTGTCGTCCATTTGCACCGCACCAAGAAGCGTTGGATAAGTAGGAAGCACAAATAATGCCGATACAGCCGCAAAACTTGCTACCAAAATATACGCAGAATCTGCGTTTGTAGCGGTGATACCAAGTGCAGCAATCACCACCGGCATAATCGCCTTAGCCGTAGCTGCTTGTGAGTAAAGCAGCATACTCGCAAAGAAAAGGGCTACTGCTAAAAGTGCGGGATAATCGCCCACAAGCTTACCGGCTAAATCACCAATCTCTGCCCTATAACCATCAACAAAAGTATTGCCAAGCCAAGCCACGCCTAAAACGCACACACACGCTGTCATCCCCGCTTTAAATGTGCTTGCATCAAGCAATTTGCCCGTTTCTACCTTGCAGAAAATCACAATCAAAGTCGCAATCATCAGCATAAAGCTCATAATCGCCCCATCGCGTGGCAATCGCACAGGGTCAATGTAGCTTTTCACTATTGCCGATAAGTTTGCCAACATTCCATCTTTTTGTGCGAAATCAGGCAAGATAGTGTTTAGCTCATTCTTGAGCGAATCTAGCTTAGATTCTATAAGCTCAAGGGCTTTTTCATTCTGCTCATTTTTAGTAATGGCAGCAATCTCATCTTTTGCCGTAACAAAGGCATTTTGTAAATTTTGTGTATCACTTGGATTTGCCTTAATCGCAGGGATAGAATCCACATAAGCTTTTTTCAAAGATTCTAGCGGTGCAACAAGGTTTTGCTTTTCTAGCTTTAGTTGCCCACTATCTTTGAACGCTAAAAGTGAAGTTGCTTCATTCTTTATAGAATCTAGCTCTTTATTGACATACACAGGGATATTTTTACTTACAAAATCTAGCATAGGCTTACGCACGACATCTGATATTGAAGTCGCATAAATCACCACGCAAAGCACACCTGCAAGAAATATCCCAACACTTAGCTTCGCACCCTTTCTTAGCTCAATATGTGCTGCACCGCTTGTGGGTTTCACAAGCCCAGCTTTTAGCCGCTCTTGATATACAGGATCTTTACTCAAATCAAGTGGGAAAAACTTGCTTACTACAAAAGCAGTCAGCATACACGCACTAAAGGTTGTGATAAGCCACACTAAAAGCAAAGTAGGATAGCTCCAGCCAAGTGGCTCTAGCACACCGGTCATATACACCACAGCCGCACTTACCGGACTTGCGGTAATGGCGATTTGGCTAGAAACCACAGCGATTGAAAGCGGGGCAGAGGGCTTAATATTTTGCTCCTTTGCCACTTCTACAATCACAGGTATCATAGAAAATGCCGTATGTCCAGTCCCTGCCAAAAATGTCAAAAAGTAGGTAACCGTTGGGGCAAGGTAGTTAATATATTTTGGATTCTTTCTTAGAATCTTTTCAGCTACTTGCACCATATAGTCTAGCCCACCAGCAAGCTGCATAGCTGCAATAGCTGCAATAACGGACATAATGATTAAGATAACATCCCAAGGAATGGCTCCGGGCTTCATACCTAAAAAGAGACAAAGCACAACGACACCAAATCCACCAGCATAGCCTATCGCCATACCGCCAAGCCGAATACCGATAAAAATAGCTCCAAGTAGCACGGCAACTTGAAGTATAAGCACTAACATTTCCATTGTAATCCTTTGGTTATTTTATATTGAAAAGCCCTAGATTCTAAAATACGCCCTAATCTCGTAGCCCACGCCATTTGATTAAAATCTAGAATCTTATTTAACTGCGTTGTCTCTTTGTCTTTGAGCTTTTGAAAAAGCGAAAATCTGTTTTAGATTACATTAAGATACTTCGCTGCGCTTAAGTATGACAAGTGTTTTAGAATCCAGATTTTAATAATTTTGCTTTTGGTGCATTGGGCTCTCACGCACAAGCTGCTTAAAGCTTATAGCGTGAGAGTTTCCTAAAGCACAAGGGCACATTTAGGCTTCACCTTTATGCTTGAGATTTTACACAAATGGCGAATTCTTTTGAAACTTCGCTTTATCCTCCGCACTCATATGAGGGTTTAGCATATTTTTTGGTTGGAAAATCTCATCTAACTGCTCTTTGCTTAAAAGCTTTCTTTCTAATGCGATTTCTTTTACCGGTTTGCCTGTTTGCAAAGATTCTTTAGCGATAGACGCAGAGTTTTCATAGCCGATATATGGGTTTAACGCAGTAACGATACCTATGCTGTTATACACAAAATCACTACATACTTTTTCATTTGCTGTGATTCCATCTACACATTTACTCGCAAGAGTAAGCATTGCGTTTCTCATCATAGAGATAGAGTTAAAGAGCCCATAGGCGATAACTGGCTCAAATACATTGAGCTGCAATTGCCCGCCTTCACTTGCAAAGCTCACAGTTACATCATTACCGATAACCGCATAGCACACTTGATTGACCACTTCTGGAATTACCGGATTTACTTTTCCGGGCATAATGGAGCTTCCGGGTTGCATTTTAGGTAGATTTATCTCATTTAGCCCAGCACGCGGTCCAGAGCTTAATAAACGCAAGTCATTACATACTTTAGAGAGTTTTACCGCTACTCTTTTTAGCACACCACTTACTTGCACATACGCGCCTGTATCTTGGGTGGCTTCAATCAAATCATCAGCAGTTTTGAAAGGGTGTCCTGTAACTTCGCAAAGGTGTTTTTGCACGATTTTTGGATAGTCTGGGTGAGAGTTTATCCCTGTGCCGATTGCTGTGCCGCCCATATTGATTTCTGTTACAAGGCTTCTTGCTTCTAGCACTCTAGTAATATCTTCGCCCATCATCACTGCAAAAGTGTGAAACTCCTGCCCTAAAGTCATAGGCACAGCGTCTTGGAGCTGTGTGCGTCCCATTTTTAGCACATCTTTAAACTCTTTTGATTTATTTTCAAAGGATTTTTTCAGCACTTCCATATCTTTTGCAAGGGCTGAAAGCTCATCATACAGGGCTACATGGATAGCTGTTGGGTAAGAATCATTTGTAGATTGAGAGAGATTGACATGGTCATTTGGGTGGCAGTGTTGATAATCACCCTTTTTATGCCCCATAATTTCTAGCGCTAGGTTTGCTACCACTTCATTTGTATTCATATTTGTGCTAGTCCCTGCGCCCCCTTGGATCATATCTACGACAAATTGATCGCGTAATTCCCCAGCGATAAGCCTATCACACGCTTTGCAAATAGCATCTTTTTTCTTATCATCTAGTAGTTTTAGCTCATTATTTGCTAGAGCTGCTGCCTTTTTTACCTGTGCAAAAGCTTTGATAAAGCTTGGGTAGCCACTGAGTTTATCACCTGTGATGTTGAAGTTTTGCAAAGCTCTAAAAGTTTGCACTCCATAATACACATCATCAGCAATTTCTAGCTCTCCTATAAAATCGTGTTCTACGCGTTTTCCCATAATAACTCCTTTGGGTGAAATGTGTTATCACAAGTGATAACTTAGGCGTAATTCTAGCTTTATAAACTAAAAATAATCTAAATCCACCCAACTTGCATCCCACTAGATCTAGATTCTAGCAAGCTTGTTTCTTGCGCCACTCGCTAAGGGCTACACCAAGCAAGGTAAGCGCGACTCCCACAAAGCCCATAAGCCCTATGCGCTCACCTAGTAAGATCATCGCCACAAAGATGGTGATAATGGGGGTTAGATAGACATAGATATTTGTCTGTATCGCGCCAATGAGCGTGGTCGCGCGATTCCACAGGATAAAGCACAGCCCAGAGGCAAAAAAAGCGACTATCAAAAGATTGATAGAGACTTTTGGATCGCTTAGGGCTGCTAGGTTTGGAGAAAAGTCAAAGAGCAAAAACCCCGGGAGCAAAAACACTATCCCATAAAAAATCATACGCCTTGTAATAAGCACCAAATCATACCCTCTAGCTAAGATCCTAACTATTAGCACCGAGTATGCCCCCCAGCCCAGCGCAGAGATCAGTGCTAGCACATCGCCCACAGGGTTAATGCTAAAGCCCTGACTAAGCAGTGCTACCCCAGCGATACACAGCACAAAGCCTAAGAAAAAGTTAATATAAGGCTTTTCTATCTGCAAGATAAAGCTAAATATCCCCGTAAATAGCGGCGCAGTAGCGATGATAATGCTCACATTTGAAGCGGTCGTTTGCTCCATAGCAAGATTTAAAAATAAGTTATATATAGCTATCCCACATAGCCCAGCACAGGCGATCCTTAGCTCATCTTGAAGTGGCAAATGCAAGTATTTTGGGCGATAGAGTAGCAAGAAGCAATAGCCTAGTCCAAATTGCAAAATCAGCAGCTCAAAGGGTGAGAAATACCCTAGCAGGATCTTCACACATACATACAAAGCCGACCAGAAAAACACACTACTTAGCGCAAAAATATGTCCCTTTATCATCGCTACTCCTTTATGGGCTTTAGTCTTAAAATAGCATTAAACCCCGCCATAGATTGTTTGCCCACAGAATTGTTTGCAATGTATCTCATACTAGAATCCACTTTTGCGTTGTGTAGTATCAAAGCTCGCTTGCAATGACAATTCAGGGCGTTTTTTCAAAAGTGGATTCTAGGCTTTCAAGTTCTGCAAGATTATGCGAGAATCTAGCAAGATACATTCGCCCTAGATCGATCCTGTGATACACCCAGCCCCATAACGCCCAGATATAATTAGCCATTAGCTTGCCATATAGCACATCTGTGTAGGTGATAATTCTTTTTGCGCTAGTGTTGTAGTGGTGCAAAAGGGCTAGAATCTGGCTTTGACTAAGCTCTAGCTCGGCGGCTAGATTCCCAAGCTCCCACTCTATGCAAGAAAATCCAGCATACTCAAAGTCAATCAAAAGTAGCTCGCCATTGCTGGCGTTATAGAGGATATTGGGCAGCTGCAAATCTCTGTGGCATAGCACTAGCTCGCGCTTATCAAGAGTCTTGGCGATAGTCATAAGCCTTTTATGCTCTTGTGGGGTGGTGAGCTTGATATGGGCTAGGGCTTGATATTTAGCGATCTCATCACAGAGCAAAATAGGCTCAAAATGCGGGTAGGTGGTGTGCTTTATACTATGCAGTGCTAGGAGCTTGCTTGCGATTTGCTCTAAAATTTCATCGCTAATTTGCGCAAAATCTAGGGGCTTATGATCGCTTAGATAATCACTCATTTTTATCCCACTGCCGTAAAATCTGGATTCTGGTGTGATGTGCAAGGGCGCGATAAGCTCTAAAATCTTTGCTTCTTTGTCTCTGTTGATGACTTGCTCGGTGTGTAGCCCGGGGATTCGTATCACTTGGGCGGTGTTTTGGAAGTGTATTAGGTAGTTGGTATTAGTAATGCCAGCAAGTCGCGTGGCTCTGCCATCATCGGCGCATTGGCAGGCGATCTCCTCTGGGGTTAGCAAGGCGTGGTAGAGTGCATCACTAAAGCTATCGATTTCTGTGTAGAGATCATCGTGGCAAAAGGCGTAGTAGTTGATTGCCCCTAGTGTATCTAGCACCGCTTGCTCCCAATAGTCATCTTTGTGGCATTGCTGCAAGGCGTGAGTAAAAATACCTATATCGCGCTCATTATCAAAATACGCGATCCCATCGCCATAGCCCTCTTTGGCATTTGTATCTATATCTAGGATTTTGTAGTTTTCATCAGTGATATAGCCCCACGCGGTGGTGTTTGGGGGGATTTTTTGCGCTAGGAATTGACAGGCGTTTTTCTTAAACAAGTGGCAAAATCCTTGCGTGATGTAGAGATCGCCATTTAGGATAATGCTCCCCTTGCATATATAGTCTTTGGCAAAGAGTAGGGACTTAGAGCTGTTGCATAGCTCATAGTCTGGGAAGACAAGCTGTGTCAAGCCCTGTGCTTTTGCTATGGGGGCAAAAAGCTCGTGTTTATAGCCGCTTACTAGGATAATGTCTTTTACACCGCTTTGTCTTAGGTGCATAATCATATTTTCTAGCAGGCTCACACCTCGGATCTCTAAAAGTGGCTTTGGCTTGGTGAGTGTCATAGGCTTTAAGCGCGTGCCTTTGCCAGCTGCTAGGATTATGGCTCTCATCGCTCGCGCTTTTTTGGAGTATGGGAGTGAAAAGTGGATTCTAGGCTTGTGGGGCTAGAATCCACTTTTTGCCAATTATGTGGATTATACATATCGCCTCTAACTTTATGGAAATTATAGAGGATAAAGGCATTAGGCTTATGGTCTTCAAATCGCCAGCCTTGTGTGCTAAATGTGATGATCTCTCTATCATTTGGGTAATGCTCTAAAATATTTGGGGCGACATTTGGGCAGCCTTTTTCAAGATTGGCGCAAAAAATCGTAGGAATATCATAATTAGCAATGAGCCTAGAGTCTTGTGCCATAGCTCCCTTGGCATTAAAAGGTTTATAAAAAAGCGGGATATGGTGCTTGCTTTTAGTGGGGAGAAAGGTTTTTTGCGCGCCGTGATCGGCTGTGATGAAAATCTCTGTATTATCATATACGCCTAGCTCTTTTAGGCGATCTAGCATTTGCGCGACCCACATAAGCGCGCATTTTTCACTATTATAATGCCCTTGTGGCAGCCCAAAAGCTTCATCATTTGGCGAGATGAAGTCTGTGGAGTCAAAGCTGCATTGCGCATTTAGGGCATAGGGATTGTGTGTGATAGAGTTGTGGATAAAGGTAAAGGTCGGGGCTGTGGCATTGGCACTGCTATGCTCTGCTAGGGCTTTCATCTCGCTAATTGGGCGAAGCGCGTAGTAGATCTGGGAGTGATTGGTCTGCAAATGCGCTGGGATAAAGAGCCACGCCCCACGCCGATACACATCGCGCCGTAGCTTGAAAGTCGATAAGCGGAAAATCCCAAAGGAGATGAGCTGATTCAGCGGGAGAGTCTGGCTCTCTTGGGTGGCATATAGCCCTCGATATGGGCTATCAAAGAGAATATTTTGCGTGCTATCAAGGAGCGGGTAGAGGTGGGCTGGGTCTGTGGGGAAATCAAGCAAGGCGCGTGTATCAAAGCCTGCTTTATGGAAGCTATTTAGCGTGCTGGCATAGCCTTGGGCTATGGCTTTGGCTAAAGGCTCTTGGCGGGCGTTGATATGATATGCTGCATAATACTCCCCTGCGATCACGCTTGTAAGGGTGGGTAGGGTATCTTCCCCACTGCTAATGGCATTGCTAAAATCAACAAACCCACTAAAGTGCGAGCGTAGCTCATTATTTAGAAGCTTGTGTATCGTGTAGCCATCGGCGCGATCAAGCAATAGCACTAAGATATTTCTATGCTCTTTAGCAAAGTCCAAAATCTTATCGCTGGTTTTTGTAGCAAGGGTAGCAAAGGCGGCGTTTTTCTGCGCATAAAGAGCTGCCTTGCTTGCATAAAAAAGCGCGCTAACTACTAGCACTATGCTTAGAATCTTATTGGCAGAGATGATGGCGCGCTGATAGCGTATGGCAAAGATTGCTAAGATAATGGTTGTGGGGATTGCGATATAGTCGATGAGCTTTTGAGTATCTGTGGCGATCACTGGGCGATCGAAGATAAAAAAGCTCATCGCCCCATAATCCCCCACGAAAATAAAGGTATAGCTAAGAGCTAGCAAAAGCAGGGCTAGCAGCAGTGTGGCTAGAGTCTTTACAGCAAGCATTGGGAGAGAGAAGATGTGATTGCATAGATAAATAAGCACAAAGCTAGCGAGCAAGTAGAATCCACAGAGACTAAGAAGCGTGGGGAGTATATCCGCTAGACTAAAGCTCCCTAGATCGCTTGTATAAAGCCCAAAAGGCGTGAAAACACACGCGAGCAAGCAGAGATTGCTAAGGATTAGGGCGATAGTGCTGCGATAGGGGGCTAGGGCTTGTGTGTCAAGCACTCTTGGTGTGCTTTTAGCTGGTGGATTCTTTGCTTTGGCGGATTTGTATAGCTCTTTTAATAGGGCAAAGCCCATATTACAAGTCCAATACAGCACCAAAGAGCTAGGCATATCATAAAGCAGCAGTAAAAAAAGCAAGGCTATGGCTATGCCCTGAATCTTTGCGCCTAGACTTTTCGCGCTATATAGGGCGTTGATAAGCGTTAGGAGGGTCATTAGCAGTGGCAAAATATGCACACTAAGCCCAAAGATCTCCACGCTATCTGGTGCTTTTAAATCGCTAATCCACAAAAAGCCCACGCCATTTAAATAGCTAGCAGACTTGATGACCTCATACATCGCCCAGAAAAATGGCAGCTGCAGCCCCAAGCCCAAAAGCCCCCTTAGCGCGTAGATAGGGTGGTAGCTATGCTGGCGGTAAAGCGTGCGCGTAAAGGCATAGAGCTTGGCTCTACTATACACGCGCTTCCACGCTTTGATCCTAGTATCTAGCATAGCTTTTAGCTCGTTTTCTTCTTTTGCCTTTTGATCAGTGTAGAGAAAGAGCTTGAGTAAAAAGAGATTGACAAGCAGGCTTAGAGCAATAATGCTTAGTCCATAATTATGTGTAAGAGTATAGAGCTGATCTAGCCCAAAGCTAAGCACTTGCTGCAAAGGATAAATGAAGAGATAATACAAATACTCGCCCATTATCTATGCTCCTTGCTTATTAGGCTTATGTGCTTTGGATACTTTGGCTTGGTGTGCGGAGAGGGGGATAGGATCTAAGCTTATTTGTGTGCTAGATTCTAGGGCTGGTGTGGCTAGGATCTTTTGTATGGCTAGGATTCTTTTGTGTAAGGGGAGATTGTGTCCTAGGCTGGATTCTAGGATCTGGCTCTCTATCGCAAGCAATGCCCGCGCACTCTGCTTACCTCCGCTTCCTTGGAAATGCCACAATTCTTGCTTCATCGCTCGCAAGCTTTCTTGCATAGAGTCTTTATCACCAAGCATAGATTCTATGATTGTGGGGAGGTGGTGGAGATCTTTTGGGTGGAATTGCTTGCCTATGCGAGGTAGCGCGCTTTGCACCCACGGAGTAGGGTAGATGTCTTCTAAATCATAGCCGATGTTGCAGAAGGTAAATTCTGGCGTTAGCACAGGCTTTTCAAACAAGCACACAAAGTCAAACAACACCCCAGAAAAATCCCCAATCATCACATCAGCAGCATCTAGGGCATAGATATTATCTCTATTGCTATCCCATACGATATTTTTGCACTGCTTGGTGTGCTCTTGTAACTCTTGCAAAATGCTAGTCTCGCTTAGGTAGCTTTGTGGGTGGGGGCGGATAATGAGCTGGAATCTTGTATTGATAAAGGGCTTTATGATAGCAAAGCCATATTTACTAAGCAGGGCTTCACGCCCCCACGAAGGAGCGATAAGGATAGTGGGAGCGGTGGGGGTGGTTGAGGTGGCAAAAGTGGATTCTAGGAGATTTAGGCTTGTTTCATCACCGCTTTGGGATTCTAGCCCGCAAGCTGAATCCTTTGAAAAAGTGGATTCTAGGGCGGCTTTGGGGCTTTGGCTAGAATCCACTTTTTGATTATGGTTTTGGGCGGCTTTTTGCTGTGGGAAAAAGGCGAATTTCTCCTGTGTTTGTCGATAGTCTTGGAGCTTTTGGGCTAGGACATCTAGGTAGGTGCAGCCTGTGATGATGACTTGCTTGTGTTTAAGGGCGCGTTTGGATTCTACTTGGCGGATAAAATCCGTGTGTATAGGGGAGTTTGTCAAAACACTATCAAAATAATCTAGCGCGAAAATCTCATAAATATCGATATGTGGAAGCGAGTGGATAATGTGGCAGTAGTGCTTGACACCCTTGCTGCGCTTGATTTGCAGCACATCTAGCTGAGGGGTAGTCATCACGACTAGATCGGCTTTTAGGCTGTTTAGCTGGGCTATGGCGGCGTTGCTATTGCTATCGCCTATGTAGGCAAATGTGGCATTTGGATTTTTGGGTGGGCTAATGTGGTAGAGATCGTAGTCTTCTTGTGATGAGGTGAGATAGGTGTAGGGATAGTCAAATTGATCTAGGGCAAGAAGAATGGGTGAGAAGACATTGTGGTATTGCTTACCCTCGCTATAAAAGACAAGCGTGTGGGTATCGCGCTTGCGCAAGGGGTTTAGAGACTCCGCCCCCCCCCTACCACGATTTGAACAGCCTTATAAAAGATACTTTTAGAGAGAAAGATGATTGAGGCAATAAGCGCGATAAATGATGATAAAAGCAGTGATCCCGTGCTTGGGTCAAGGTAGGCAAAGCAGCAGGTATAGCTAGCACAAAGTAGCAGGCTAAGTCGTGGTATGCTATGCATTTTTCCCTTTCGGTAGTGGTTTTTATGTTTGGCTTGGCGTTATTAGAGTTGCACTCATCGCGTTTGTTGTTTTCTAAAGAAATTGCACTGCGTTTGTTTTCTAAAGAAACATCGCTTCGCTTGCATTGCATTGCCACGCTCGTTATACTCGCTCGTAATGACAGATCCTTATCATCGGCTTGCGTTAGCACGGCGTGGCGATCCAAACGCAATCTTAGAATCCCAAGCAGAAAAAACGCGCAAAGGCTAGAATCCACTTTTGTAAAAGTGGATTCTAGCTGCACTCTAAAACCCCTAAAATCTCTAAGCCCTAGAATCCACATTTCTAAACATTGCCAAAATAGGCGGCTATAAACTTTAGACCCTAGCTTTCTCTAGGTAAAAGTTTATCGCAGGACCAGCTATGCCTAAAGGACCTAGAGCTTGAAAGGATTTTCTACGACTTTTTTGTGGTCGATGACATAGGGGATTAGAGCCATATGTCTGGCGCGTTTGATCGCTACTTCGACTCGCTCTTGCCACTTTTTTGTGTTGCCTGTTAGGCGGCGCGGCATAATCTTGTATCGCTCTGATAGAGAGTGCTTAAGCATATCGATGTCTTTATAATCAATAAACTCGATCTTTGCCTCTGTGTATTTGCAGTATCGTTTTGAGTATTTTTTTCTTTCCATTGTGTTCTCCTAGAATGGTATATCATCATCATTGATGTCAATGCTTGGGATATTTTGCTCATATCCGTTTCCGTTGCTCTGTCCCTGTGGTGCTTGCTGATAGGGCTTGCTTTGAAATTGGCTTTGTGGCTGCGAGTAGGATTGATTGGGGTAGGGCTGATTGGCGTAGCCTTGGCTTGGGGCTTGGTTGTAGTAGCCTTGATTTTGCTCTCCATACTCACCCCCACCTTGAGAGTCTCCCTTTCTATCAAGCATTTTCATACTCTCGCATAAAATTGAGTGCCTAGACCGCTTCGCGCCATTTTGATCCACCCAGCTCTCATACACAAGCCGCCCTTCAATCAGCACCCTGCTGCCTTTGTGGAGATACTGCTCTGCTACTTCTGCAGAGCGACCAAATATCTTCACATCAACAAAGCAAGTCTCCTCTGCCTTACTGCCATCTTGCTTATTGAAGCGATGTGTGCTAGCAAGACCAAAGGTCGAAATCGCCGTGCCCGATGGCAGATAACGCTTCTCTACATCGCGGGTGAGATTGCCTACGATGATGACTTTGTTAAACATTTTATGTCCTTTATCGGGCTTGTGCTACTGCGCTTGCTCTGCGCTGGATTCTGGGCTTGGGCTAGAATCCGCGTTTGTTTCTACGCTAGATTCTATCTTTTTAGCCTTTGGCTCTGGCTTTTTGTTTGCCCTATCGACAAGGGCTTGCCACTGCTTTTGCTCCTTTTTGCTCTCATACTTGATCACAATAAAGCGCAAAATGTCTTCATTGATACGATAGAGTCGCTCAAGCTCTAGGATAGATTGCGGCTGTGTGGTAAAGTAGATGACAAAGTAGTAGCCTCTCTTGTGCTTTTTAATTTCATAGGCGAGATTGCGCATACCCATATCTAAGCAAGTCTCGATACTACCGCCATTTTTGGTGATGACATCTTTGTAGAAGTCGATTTTTTGTCTAATCTCTTCTTCCGTCAGTGTGGGCTTTAGGATAAACATCGTCTCATAACGCTTCATACATACTCCTTGTGGTATAGCCCTTGCCATATACACCTAGATCTAGGCTGCAAGGCAGGCAAGAGCAAGAAATAAAGGCGCGATTCTAGCTTACTAAAGCTTGCAATTTGATTAAGCAGCGCAGAGATATGGACTTCTGCCCTTGCATAATGCCATTGCGCCACGCACCTAGCAGGCTAAAAATCTCTACAAACACCCCCTCTTTAATCTTCATCGCACGCTGGGAGAGAGTGTTTGCCTCTTGAAATGGCAGGGCATAGCCTAAAATCTCCTTGCTATCTGGCTTGCCGTGCAAGCGGATATACACGCCAAACAAAAAAATCTTATAAAAATACTGCTCAAGCTCGCCCACAAGTGATAGCTCACTACTTAGCCCTCCATCTAGCATACACTCAAACGCCCTTGCTATATCGCCCCTGCTAAAGAGCGTTTGCAAAAGCTCTCCTATCTCCACGCTCCCTAGCCCATAGCACAGCTGGGCTATGTCTTGCTGCGTAATGGCGCGATCTAGCAAGGCAAGCTTACTAAGCTCGGCTTTTGCTAGGGCGACATCATAGCCTTGCATAGCAAGCAGCGGCTCTAGTAAATTGCCAGCGATACTAAGCCCCAAAGCCCTTGCCTCTTGGGATAAAAGCTCCTTTGCTTCAGTGGGGCTTGGCTTGAAAAAGCGCACTTCTATCACGCCATTTTTCTTCTCATCAATGCTTTTATCACTTGCTTTTCTCGCATAAATATCTTTATGCTTAAAATGCACGCCTAGGCTTTTGCAATCGCGTGCATATTGGCTAGGGGTCTTGCTTTCAGCGCGGAAAAACGCCACGATTAGGCTGTGGTCAGGATTATGAGCTAGGGCGTTTAAAAGAGCTTTGATCTCTTTATCACTAGGCTTTTTCTCAAGCTTTAGCACCACGCATTGCGCATCGCCAAAGAGACTACTTTGAGACAAAATATCTAGCGTGGGGGCTAGGGCATATTCTCCAAAGTTAAAGACTTTAGGCTCTAGGGCATTTGCTTGCAAAAGCCTTTTAATAGTGGATTCTATGAGATATTCACTCTCGCCATAGAGTAGGCACGCACGCGGTGTGTGCGTGCGCAAAAGGGCGTCAAATTCTTTTTTATACATTAGAGCTGCCTTTTGTAGGGCGTATTTGGTGTGCATTTACTAGAATCCACATTGCGCGGGTAGATCCTACTTGGGGGCTTGATCGCCTTTAGCCGTAATGCTCGATAAAATCGCTCCAATCCTACGCGCTCTTTAGCGTGGATATGATAGTGGATATGGGCTAAATACTCGCGGATATAGTGGGGCGGGATACCGCAGGCTTTGGCGCGTGCTTGCAAGATGTAGTGCGGGATTTTAACGCGCTTTTTCACAAAGGCGCGCGCGATATTGTTGTAGAACTCTCCATAGCTGTTGTAGCAGAGCCTGCCAAAGACAAAGGGCAGGCGATGCTTCTCCCACCACACTTGCCCCATATCAATAGCCTTGCCGCCATTGAAGCGATATTGTAAGGCGCGATCGCCGATAAGCACGCGTCCGTGTAGGTTTAGCACGGTGCTTAGGGCGTTGGAAGTGTCAGACTGATAGTCCTTTTGCGGCGATTGGGCTTGTGGGCTAGAATCCGCGTTTTTACTTTGGGCTGTTTTATTGTCATTGCGAGCCGCTGCGTGAGCTGTGGCGTGGCAATCCACCCTAGAATCCACTTTTTCAAAAGTGGATTCTAGGGAATGACTACCCAAAACAAGCGAAGCGCTCGGCGATAGCCGATGTTTCTTTAGTAAAGCTGAATCTCCATTTGCAAAGCTAGATTCTAGACTTAGCACACTCCATACCGCACCTTTTGCGATGATACCTGCTTGCGTGGCTTTGTGCTTGCGGTGGGCGGTAGCTCCAGCGATAGTAGAGATGAAGCCCGCATCAATGCGGTGAAACAAAAAGGACTGATTGAGCTTTGAGGGATAGGAGCGATTAGCAAATGCCGCACTTTTGTAGCGCGTGGGGATAGGGTAGGACTTCAAAAACACATCAAAGGGTATAAGGTTTAGGTATTGGATCTTGCCAAATCGCATAGCAATCCTTAATCTAAGATGGCTTTAGCGCAAGTATAGCAGGTTGTGGCTTAAAGGTGTTTAGAGCTTGCGCCTATCTGGCGTGAGAGTCTGCGCGCTAGATGGCTAATCGCCCAAAAAAGAGCGATCAAAATCCACACAAACACCACACATAAGCCAAGGTTAGTGCAAAATGCCAGCGGTAGCTTCACCCACCACGCAAGCGGCGGAAAGTGGCGCAGTATGGGGAAGAGCAGGCTTGATGAGATGCCCTGCGCGATGTAGAAGTAAATCGCATTGACCCCAGCAAAGCGCAAGAATCTTAATGCACAATCGCAGCAAGCTATTTTTAAACCGCAAGCATAAGCTCGCACCGATTGCATTTGCCTAGAATCTAGGTTGTTATCTGGGGCTATTTGCTTGCGGAGGGATTTATGATTTTTACTATTGGCGCAGGATTCTAGGATTGTAGATGAGAAATTGCGGTTTTCAAGGCGGGAGCGCGTGCTTTTTGGTGCAACTTCCTCGCGGAAAGATTTGTGGCTTTCACTACTGCTTTTGGATTCTAGGATTGTAGATGAGAAATCGGGGCTTTGCGTAAAATTGGATTCTAAAGAAGCTTGCTCGCGGTGGGATTTGGGTGATAAAAATGGTGCTTTGCAAGGTGAGTCAAGGGAGTTACCTTGAGTGGTAATGACCGCCGACTCGC
Organism: Helicobacter zhangjianzhongii; assembly: GCF_030249855.1. NCBI lineage: Bacteria > Pseudomonadati > Campylobacterota > Epsilonproteobacteria > Campylobacterales > Helicobacteraceae > Helicobacter > Helicobacter zhangjianzhongii. The sequence continues at coordinate 88,236 of NZ_JANURN010000004.1, read as the reverse complement.
CGCAGCAATCGCCATTTTTAGCCCCAAAGCTAACGCGCTCTAGCTTCCCCCCCCCCCCCCCGTTTTGCAAGGGCTACATACACCACCAAAAGCCCCGCCAAGATCGCACAAGAAGCAAGCACATAGGGCAGAGATACGGGGAATTTATGCGCTTGGAGATCAAAGATACTAGGCAAGTGCGCAAGAGAGCCGCTAGAGTGCAAGATTATAAGCATAGCAAAGCCTCCTACCCCCACGCTCGCACAAGCTATGATGATGAGCCTTTGCCTTTGAGAGCGGATAAAGTAGTAGCTCAGCACAATCAAAGCAGTATAAAACACCAGATACTGCAGCCCCACGCCAAGGAAAGAACCCTGCCAGCTAAAGATCCCAAAAAACGCCGCGATATAAAGCCCTAGCGCAAAGCTCGCTAGCAAAGCCAGCGGCACGCGCACAAAGCTTATAATAAGTGCGCCTGCAATCATTGCCACGCAAAACACAGGCACAAACCAATACGACCCCCCAAGCACAGGTAGCGCATTTGTGCTAAAGCCGTGCAGTGTGATCGCCGCTGCGGTATTCATAAAGCTTATGTGCTTAGTGTCAATACTTACGCATAGATCATAAATAGCAATGCACACACCAAAGTAGAAAATAAGCTTCCATAAAGCGGGCAGGGGGTTTGGAGCTTTGCTATATGCTAGAGCCATTCCAGCGATAAAGAAAAAGGCGGGCACATCAATAAGCAGCGAGAGACTCTGCACCGCTTGTGGCACATAGCTTCCGCCACTCCAAAATGTCGTGTGGATAAATACCACGCCAAGCGCGCATAGTCCGCGCAATATATCTAGGGCATCATCTCTCATTTGTATCCTTTGTGGTGGTTGGGGTTATTTGGTGGCTTTGTAGGCTAGGAGTAAAAAGTGCGGATACCAGAGCTTTGGTAGGTAGTGGTAGCGCGTGGTATAGCCTAGAGCTTGTAGGGTGGATTCTAGCTTGTTTGGATAGACTTTGCAAACTTTTTCTTGATTAAACACTAGATCGTGCAGGGCATTTGCATAATGCCCAAAGATATGCCTAGAATCTATATCTTTGATGATGATTATGGGGATATGGGCTATGGACTCTAGGAGCTTTTGCGTGAAGTTTGGGGATAAGTGGTGCAGCACATCGCTTGCGAAAAATAGGTCAAATGCGTAGTGTGCAAGGGCAGAATCTAGGCTAGATTCTAGGGTGATGTTGGGGTAGGTGGTGGTGGGGGTTAGGGTGGTGTAGATAGAGTCAATGGCTATAACGATGGATTCGGCTTTTGGGCTAGAATCGTGGATTTCATCGCCGCACTTCGTCGATAGACGCTCAAGTCTTATCTCCTTGCGCGGCTCGAAAAACCCCGATTCTAGCTCCAAAATCCTAGAATCCTTTTGCGGCTCGCTTACATTTGTGGCGGTGCTAGAATCCACTTTTTGAAAAGTGGATTCTAGGGAAGTTTGCTCGCGGTGGGATTTACTAAAGAAACTGCGGCTGCGCCTTGTTTTGTGGCTTTCACTACTGCTCTGGGATTCTAGGATTGTAGATGAGAAAGGCTTGCTTTCTAAAGAAACATCGCCTAGCGGCGAGCGGTATCCCTTGTTTTGCGAACGCTCGCAAGGGCGCATACTTGGCGTATATAACTGCAGCGAGCGTGAAGCAATCAAGCCTTTATCGCTACAAGCCGAATCCTTAGTTGTCTGCCCCCCCCCCCATAGAAATATCATTATTAGCCATCATTGCAGCAAAATACTCACTAAAATACAGCGTCCCTGCGCCAAAGTCTGCGATAGTGCGAGGCACGCGAAGGTCAAAAGTGGATTCTAAGATCGCGCAGATCTCTTGGGTAGGGAGGATCACGCCTCGCGCCTTTTTGCGCAAGCGTTCTACATAGCTATTGCTAAAGCCCATAAATGCTCCTTAGTGTTGGATTAAAAGGAGCGATTATAGCGTATTATGGGCGCATAGGCTTGGCGGTAAAGCTTTTGACCCCAAAATAGTTAGCATAGGTGTTGTTGGGCCACACTTTTGGGTCTTCGCCCGGATTGCCAAAGTCGCCATAGCCCTTGTAGTAGAAAGCGAAGGTTGCAGAATCCACGACTATATCCACTTGCCCTAGGGCTTTTTGCGTGGCGATTGATGAAAGCATTGTATGCCACTTAATCCGCATATCCACATACGCGATAAGCACGAAGCTCCCATAGGCTATGCAGCTTGCAATCCCTAGTGTCGCAATGGGCTTACGCCAATGCGGATAGCGTGAAGTAAGATAGTGTAAAAACGCTAGCACCATAGCTATATGCAAAAGTGTGAAAGGCAGCGAAGTGCGCTTAGGTAGCCAGCCCATTTGGATATTGGCACTTTTATACATAAATACAGCAAAAAAGCAAAAGCCAATGCACAAAAGCATATTGCGCAAAGGAAGCTTGCTTTGCCTATGGGCTAGGAAGCTCAAATACCACGCCCACGCAAGAGCTAGCAGGAAAAATGCTCCGCTTGTGTGCTGGCGCAAGATGAGCGCGGCAATAGCTACAAGCGCGATGAAAAGGAGCTTTTGCGCTTTACTAGATTCTAGGAGATAGAGTGTGCTTGCTAGGATAATGCTTAGTGTGAGAAAAATATTTGCCTTGCCATAGACAAATTTCAGCCACGCCTTTAGCTCGCCTAGATTCATAGATAGCAGCTCGCTAAAGCTATGAAAGGGAATGCCAAGCTCCCTAAACACTGCGATACGCTTTAGCGCACCCGGGGCTAGGAAAACGATGAGAAACCCCACCACAAGCCCAGCGATCCCAGCGATATACCAAAGTGGGACTCGCTGCTTTTGATAGAGCATATACACTAATAGCCCTAGCAAAAACGCAATAGCCACGATGATAAACTCACTACTCCAGCCAGCTAGAATCCCTAGCACAAAGAGCCCCGCCCCGCAGATAAATGAGAGCTTTGGTGGGGTAGATCGCCTGCCTAGAATGTAGCTAAGCAAGATTCTATAAGGGATAAGGAAGCTAAAGATAAGCATATATGCCCAGAGGTAATTAAATGCACCAAATACGACAATAAAAATCCCACCAAATGATGAAGAGCCATCAACCATAAGGATAAAGAATATAAGCGCGATTGTGCCTAGATCTTGCAGGGTATCGCTGGGCTTTCTCCCAAAGACGATAAAGAAAAAGGCATAGATCACATAAGTGCCAACAAGCGCGTTTAGCGGGGCGAAGTAGGGCGTGGTAGCAAAGTGGCTGCCAAAGCCTGCCGCTAGCAGCTCGCCCAAACGCCCTAGCCAATTCATATACACACTAAGTGCGCCTTGCAGCAGTCCTAAGCCCCTGCCTAGGTCATCGCTTTGGGGTGGAAAGAGCGCGTTTAGCGCGTAGAGAAAGAGAAAAATACCAAAGGCTAGGGCTACTTGGTAAGAGCTTTGGCTAAAACGGGGGGGGGGGGGGCAAAGTGCGCTGCTAGCAGAAGTATTAGCGGCATTGCTAGAAGTTTGTGTCTCCATAAATATCTCCAAAGGTAAAGAAGTCTAAGGCTCGCATTATATCGCGCTAGGCTTTAGTGCAGTTAAAGTAGAATCTGCTTTTGTTTATCAAACTCTTTGTTGTCATTACAAGCCCACGCGATAGCGATTGTGCGGCAATCTGTCCTAGAATCCACTTTTTGCGTGGTGGCGTTATTTCTGTCATTGCGAGCGGATTGAAAATCCGCGTGGCAATCCATTTGCGTTTTTTCAAAAGTGGATTCTAGGGGGGTTGCCTTTTGGGCGTTTTTCTTAGAATCCGCTTGCGCACCTTTATGGATCGCCACGCCTTGCTGGCGCAAGGCTCGCGATGACAGAGAGGGGGCAGGAGAGTTGGCTCGCGATGACGATAGGGGAGTTTATCATCTCGCGATGACAGGAAAAGGGCTTCACTCACTCACAATGACAGAGAGACTTCAAAAGCTAATGCACTTATAGCTTGGTGTGTAAATACTGCTTATACGCCGCTAGGAGCATATCGCCATCGCTATACTGCGGACTCCACCCTAGCTCTGCTTGCGTGCTGCGAATATCGACAATGTATTGGCAGTCAGCTATGGCGTATTGCTCTTTATACATAAGTGGCACTCCAAGAGTCTCTAGCACACTTAGGGCTAGCTTCACACTGCCTGCGTGGGTGGGGATAAGCTTGCTTTTTGATCCTGCTTGTGTGATGAGATCGCTTAAAAGGGCTTTGATCGTGGGGGGATTGTGCGAGCCTAGGTTGTAGGCGTTGTTGGGGAAGCTTTTTTCTATGGCACAGATGATGGCTTGGGCGCAGTCTTGCACGCTAATCATTTGATAGCAGTTGCTGCCATCGCCGATAAGTGGCACGGGCAAAGAGTGGGAAATAAGCGCAAAAAGCTTAGTCAAAATCCCATACCGCCCAGCTCCTACGATGATCCTAGGGCGGAAAATGCTTGCATTTATGCCCTGCTCTCTTGCTTTGGTGATGAGATCCTCTGCTTGCACCTTGCTCGCGCCATAGTAGCCAAAGGGCGTGCGTTTGTGCCTAGAATCCACAGGCAAGTAATTTGGCGTGCCATAGACCATATCGGTGCTAAAGTAGATAAGCTTGCTCGCCCTAGATTCTAGCATTGATGTAAGCAGGGCTTGCGTGCCAGCGACATTGACTTCATAGAAATACTGCTTTAAAGCTTTCAAGCCAAAGGGCTTTAAAGGCGGCTTTGGCGCGTAAGCTCTAGCGGCTAGGTGGATAATGATGTCGCTAGAATCTAGCGCGAAATCAAAGCCCTGCAGCAAATCGCAAGGCACAAAGGTGCTGAAAGCATCTAGGGCTGGGTTTGGCACGCGATCTAGGCAGAAAATCTCTGCCTTTTGTATGCGGTTGTTAGCCATAGACTCTGCAAGGGCGGCAATCGTGTAGGAGCCCACAAATCCACTCCCACCAAGGACAATATAGCGCATATCTACCCCCTGCTAAAAGTCAAAAACACAAGCCCAGCGCAAATAAGCGCAATGCCTAGGATCTTTTGCAAAGTGAGCGGCTCGCCAAAGGCGAAATACGCCACCACAGCGGAAAAAATAAAGCCCAAGCTAAGGAAAGGATAAGCGATAGAGACATTCACACGCGCTAGCACGATAAGCCAGCTCACAATGCTAATGGCATAAATCGCCAAGCCCCCTAGGATAAAGGGATTTAGCACGCCTTTTAGGATAAAGCTAAGGCTTAGACTTAGCTCGCCAAGCTCGCTCATACCGCGCTTTAATAGCAGCTGGGCTGTGGCATTGAGTAGGACGGAAAAAAGAATGAGAGGGATAAAGGCGATCATAGGGACTCCTTTAAAAATGAGATTAAGTGTTTTTGGCGTTGGCGGCGATTCAGTCTTGGGTAAGCAATGCGATTGATTGCGCGATTTTGGGGACAACCGCAGACCTCAAGTCTAGCTCTGCCCCCAAAATCACGCAAAGCAACCACAGCCCCACTGCAATGCTTAGAATCGTGGAGGGTTGGCTGGGCTTTATTCCTAGAATCCACTTTTTGCGTGGTGGCGTTATTTCTGTCATTGCGAGCGGATTGAAAATCCGCGTGGCAATCCATTTTTTCAATCGCGCCGCAAGGTGCAAGGAGCAAGGGGCGCATAAAGGAGCGTGGAGTAAGCCCAATGAGCCACAAAAACGGAGAGAAAAAGACCGCTAGAAAATGCGCTTGTGTGAAATAAATAAGGTTTAAGAATGCGGAGATACTAGAATCTAGTTTTGTCAAAGTGGATTCTAGGCGTGATGTATGGATCGCCACGCCGACTTCATCGGCTCGCGATGACAGGAAAAAGGCTTCACTCGCTCGCGATGACAGAGAAAACGCGGATTCTAGCTTAAACTTGCTCGCGGTGGATTTACTAAAGAAACTGCAGCTGCGCCTTGTTTTATGGCTTTTGTTACCGCTTTTGGATTCTAGGATTTTGGAGATAGAATCGGTGCTTTGCGTGTGTTTTGGCGTAAAGTCGCTCGCGGTTGGATTTGGGTGATAAAAATGGTGTTTTGCAAGCGCGTGCAAGGGCGCATACTTGGCGTATGTAACTGCAGCACGCGCGCCGCAATCACCATTTTTAGCCCCAAAGCCTACGCGCCTAAGTTGTTGCCCCCCCCCCCCCCTTAGAAGCTCCCGCAAACACCCATAACTTTTGCAACGGATAGGAGAAGAGTGGCACACTTAGGGCGATAAATGCGCTTATAAGATAGTAGGAGAGCGTGAAAAACGCGCCAAGATAGGCGATGATCTGGGCGTAGAGGGCGATTAGAGCTAGCACGATGAGATAGCGCGGCAGCATTGTGCTGTGGTTGGGGTAGGCGCGGAATGCTAGGCGCATTTGCGCGAAGTAGCCGAAGATGAAGCTAGCAAGAGAGCCTAGCAGAGTAGCTAGGTTTTGAGTGGATATTTGGTTGGAGGATTCGGCTTTCGGGCTAAAATCGTGGATTTCATCGGCTCGCTTCGTCGATAGACCACTAGTCTTATCTCCTTGCGAGCCTTGAAAAACCCCGATTTGTAGCTCCAAAATCCTAGAATCCTGTGCTTGCTTGCTTGCATTTTGGAGTTGTCTGTTAGTCGCCTCTGGCGTTTCTAAATTTTGGGCATTTTGAGTAAAAGCACTAGAATCCTGTGCTAGCTGCTTTAGGGCTTGGGCGTTGTCGCTAGAATCCACTTTTTTACTAGGATTGTTTTTGTCATTGCGAGCCGCGTTAGCGGCGTGGCAATCCATACATTCTGCGCTAGCAGAATAGCTACCCCTAGAATCCACTTGTAAAAGCAGTGCTGAGAGATTTGCCACGCCATAGAATACCCCGCTTGCAAGCGCACCCACTACACAATAGCGCAAAAATGTCGCATATCGTGCAAGCAAGCTTAAGAAGGCTTGATAGGGTGATTGCAAGGGGGATTTGCTCATAGGCTCTCTATACTCCAATAGATTTCGCCTAGGCTATTAGGCACGACATAGAGTGGGGTAGGGGCATTATCCTTGCTAATAAGCCTAGTGAAAGGGATTTTTGCAGATTCTAGCTTGTGTAGGAATGAGTGCTCCCAGCCATTTGAGTAGATATAGAGAGTCTGCTCTTGCGTGTAGGTCTTAGCAGAATCTAGGCGTGCTAGGGTGGCTTGCTTATAGTGTGAGCCGTGCTTGTAAAACTGCTTTGCATAGGTGGTGAAATTTATCGTAATTGTTACTAGCAGAGCTATGCGCAGTAAGCTGCCTAGGGGCTTCTTGCATAGATAGTAGCTAACGCCTAGCACAAGGAGTGGGAGGAAATACATCTGTGGCACATAGCGCGCCCACCACGATTCTGGATTGATAAGAAAGCTCCCTGCAACTAACAACAAAAGCCCTAGAATCTCCTTGCGCCTAAAGCCTTGGCGGAAGAGCACAAGCATAAGCGCACTAAGCAGCACCACCCCGCTAAAATACGCGCCAAACCCAGCGATACGCGTATCGACATTTGGGGCTTCATCGTGCAAGTGTGAAAAGGGAGCTTTAAGCTGTGGGGTGCATTGCGCGGTGCAGTTTTGCGTGCGTGAGAAGAGTGAGTAGAGAAGTTTAGTGCCAGAGTTTAGCTCATCAAACATTTTTGGCTGCTGCCCTATGATGATGTTGATTTTTTCTTTGCCTAAGAGTGGGTAGCCAAAATGCTTGCCATTAGCTAGATTGGTAAGGAGTGGATTGGCATTGCAAGCGATGATAAGAGAGCCTGTGATAAGTCCTAGCACGATAATGGGCTTAGAGTCTTTGAAGGGATAAAACCAGAGTAGATAGACAAGATAGCCTAGCCCGATAAAGCCCGCATACGCTACGCCTGTGAGCTTAATGCTAGCCATTGCTAGCAGTGCGCCTGCTAGGATAGAAGAGCGAGCAAAGAGGGCTTGGGATATGGCTTTTATCTCGTTAGGGCTAGAATCCACTAGCTTCCTGCGGTAAAACTCTCTATCAATAATGGCGCAAAATGCCACCAAAAGCGCGCAAGAAAGCAGCCCATCGACATAGTAAGTGGCGATTTGCGCGCCCACCACAGGCGAAAAGCTTGCAAACAGGCTAATGATAGCAGCACTCAGCGGGCTGATAAATTTGGCTAGCACAGAGAGACTATATAAAAACGCCCCAAATGCGGCGATAAAGTTTAGTGCCTTGCCTAGCTCGATAGTATCAAGGCTACTAGGAGCGATAGGAGCAAGCGCGCTCACAATAGAGCTAGCGACTACCTCGCTAAACTTGAGATAGTGCTCTACCCAGATTTCGTGGCTTAGGTAGGGGAGCAAGGGCTCTATGTCTGCCATTTTCTGCCATACTGGATTCCAGCCATTTGCAAGGTATAAAATCCCTATTTGGTGGTAGGCTCTCCCGTCCCAAGAGTAGTCATAGAGCAGGGCACTAAGTGTGAGAGAGAGACTAAAGCCACCTAGCACAGCTGCCCCCCCCCCTAGAAGAATTTCCCTACTTTTTGCCAAAAATAGTGGGATAAGACTTATGGCAAAGGCAAGGGGCAAATGCAGTGGCGTGATAGGGATATGGAGCAAAAATCCAAGACTTGCTAGCATAAAGAGTGCGCATAAAAATCCCAGAAATACGCAAGCTATGGTGAAAGTAAGCCTAGCACAATAGAATCTAGCAAAGCTAGATTCTAGGGCTTGCAGTAGTGATATGGTGCGGTGCAGTAGCATTGGGATCTCCTGTTAGATTCTAGCTTTGTGCGCTGCTATCTTTGCGCGTGCCAAGCAAGAGTAGGTAAAACACAAGCGCAAAGCCCACACACATAGCGATACAAAATGGCACGCCCATATTCATAGCCCAGTGGGTTTCTTGTATTGTGTGCTGCCCCCCCCCCATTCAATAATTGCATAATTGCTTGACTTAGGGAGTCGATATAGGGCTTAAGCTTTTGCCCCCGGTAGATGAATAGTGTGATAGCTAAAAGGGCTAGCATAGGCAGGCTGAACGCTTTGTAAGAGTCTTTTGCGATAAGTAGGGCGAGAAAGAGCATATAGCCATCATAGCCTAGGTGGGGCAGGGTGAAGAGTGAAAGCACAATGCTCGCGCTAATGATCGCGCTTTCACTTGGTTTATACGCATAGACAATCCACACAAAGCTTGCGTAAATGACTAGGATTATAAGACTTATGGGGCTTATGGGATTGTGGAAGAGCTTTTGTGAGAGGGAGAAAAGATCGCTTGGACCGCCTAATGCGCTGCCGCTGGCATAATGGGCGGCATTGACTTGGCTTAGTAGGCGCAGGGTGTCTATGGGGCTTGTGTGGGTCTGTAAGCTAAAGGCACATATAACTAGAGCCACTAGCACGCCAGCTGCGATGACTTCTCTCCTATATCCTGCTAGGAAAAATCCAAGCATAAGCGGCAGCCCGAAAGAATGCTTAATGCACACAAAAGCTAGGGCGATACTTAAGACAATAGGCTTATGCCTAAAGCAGTAGGCTAGGGCTATGAAAAAGCCTATCATAATCGCGCTTTGGGCATTGCCAATCACATTGCCAAAGCAATAGCCCAGCACCGCAAGTATAGCCGCGCCATAGACAAAGGCGCGATTTATCCCATAGCGTATAAAGAGAAAAATCGTGCCACAAAATAGCACGATATTACACAAAGCAAAGGCGATCTTCGCTCCCTCCCACTCCAGCAAGCCAAAGGGAAACATCACATAATACATCAAGGGCATATAATTAGGTCCATTTGCTAGGAATACATCGCCATTAAGATAAGCGATATAAGGGTTTATAGCCTGCTCAAACTCCCCTAAGCCAAAGAGCTGCTTTGTAGGATACCACTGCATATCTAGTGATGCCCACTCCCCAAGTGTCGCTGCGCCAAAGCTAAGATACGCAGCACGCGCGATAATAAGTGCAAAAAGCACAAAGCTAGTCTTGGGGTATCGCTTGATAAGCGCATTGATAGTGTTGGTGAAATTTGCTAGGTGTTTAGACATTACTGCTCCTTTGGTGCTGGGGTTAGGATATTGCTATGCTCTGTGTCAGTGTTGGCAAAGATGATGAAATGCGCACTTTTAGCGACTTGTTTATAAGGGTAGGAGCCATTTATAAGCTTCTGGTAGATGTCTTTTGCTTCTTGCTCTTGCGCATTTTTGGGCGTATCGTAGCGATCTTTATCTCTATATAGGATAATAAAATCCTTTGGTATAAAGCTATTTGCCCTAGATTCTTTAGCCCACTCTTCATAGACAAACCCAGCAGGATAAGAAAGCCCATAAATCGGGTAGATTTGCGTGGGCTTTAGCCCAAGTGATAGGTAGGCGAAGTTTGTATTCTCGCTTAAAATTGTCGCACGAGTATCGTGGATCAGCGGACGCAGAGTCTCTATGAGCTCATCGCTTAAGGCATACATAGTCGCTTTGGAATCCGCTTGTGCGTAGTATTTGGTGAAAACTTGCTTATAAGAGCCGCTCATACTAGCCCCGATAATTTGGACAAACAGCACCGCAAGCAATACTGCCCCCCCCCCCTAGAAGCTTTGACACACGCAGTGTGCCAAGTGTGCTTAGCACAAGGATAGCAAGAGCTATGGAGCTAAAGTAGTAGGCTTCCCACGCTTTATTGACAAAAAAGAGTAGGTAAATAAGAGAGACTAAAAGCCCAGCGGCAATGGGTGTGAATGGGAGTAGTGAGACTTGGTTTGATTTGGGCGTTGGCTTTCTAAAGAAACCTGCGAGCTCACGCCCGCACCGCTTCGCTTGTTTTGGGGCTAAAAACGCCTGCTTGCCAGCGATGAAGCAATAATACGCCACAACGGCAAGCAGCACGATAAACACAACTATCTCAAAGTAGTAAAAATCAATCATCGCAAGCTTATCGCCTAAAGACACTTGCGTATATGCGCCGTGGTTGGTGGCATTAGAGTTCATATTGCCTTCAAACATTGCATACCACGCGTTAAAGCCTCTTGGGTGCAGGAGATAGGGATTTGTGAGAATCCAAATAGCAAAGACCCCAAAGCTCGCTACAATCGCGCGCTTGACACTGCGCCAAAAGCCCTGCTCTCGCACACATAGAAAAATATAAGCGTAAATCATAGGGATAAACAAAATCGCCTGAAACTTCGCCACCCCCATACCTAGCCCAAGGGCGATCCACGCAAGCGTGTAGTGCTTGCTAAAGCGAAAATTATCGCGCAAGAGATAGTAGGCACACGCTAGCACGAAAAAGGCTTGAAAGACATCTGGCTTATAAATATAGCCTTGGTGCCAGAATCCACTCATCGCGATAAAAATACCAATGACAACCACGCAAAGCCTAGCAGAGAGATACATTCTAGCTATTTTATAAAGTAGCCAAAGATTGGCTATGCTAAAAAGCGCATTTAGCACGCGTGGGGCGTAGATCTGCAAGGGGTAATTTTCTGTGATGATAAAGGGCAGGGCGGCAAGGAGATTTAGCATATAGTAGGGGAAGCCGTAGTTGTATGCACCAATGGTGAAAATCTTTTTGATATTAAGCGTGATAAAGCCATTATAAATACTTTGTAGCTCTAAAAAATGCTCCATTTCATCGCCTCTAGCGAGCCCTAGAAACTCCACATCGACATACCGCCAATCCATATAGCAAAAGACTGCAAAGCAGCCAAGCAAAATGCCATATAGCACGATAGATTCTCTAAGGCTAAATTTCTGTGGGTTCATAACTACTCCTTTGGTTTAGTGATATTGCTATGCTGCTCATCAGTATTGGCAAAGATGATGAAATGCGCACTTTTGGCGACTTGCTTATAAGGATATGCCCCGCTAAAGAGCTTTTCTAGCACGGCTTGCGTGTCTGTATCGCTATGGGATCGCTTCTTGTAGCTTTCTAGCCACCAATTTTGGCTTAAGATGATGAAGTCTTTGGGGATAAAGGGCAGGGAGTGGGGCTTCTTGCTCCACTGCTCATAGACAAAGCCATCAGCATTTGGCAGACCAAAGATTTGATAGATTTGCGTGGGCTTTAGTCCAAGTGATAGGTAGTAGAAATTCACATTATCGCTAAAAATGGTGGCATTTGGATCAGTGATAAAAGGGCGCACGAGATCAGTAAGCTCCTGTGCTAGAGCGTGCGCAGAATCTAGGGAGATAGGATATTTGGTAAAGACTTGTTTATAAGCACTAGACATAAACCCTCCTAGAATCTGCAATGCAAGCAAGAGTGATAGCACAGCGGTTTGATAGCGTGTAGATCGCTTTGCATTGTGCTGCCCCCCCCCCCCCTTAGAAGTTTTCATAAATGCTTTGGCACAAGCTAGGGCAAGCGGGATATATAGCACGCAGCCAAGAGCCATCGTGCTAAAGTAGTAAGCTTCCCACGCTTTATTGACAAAAAAGAGCAGGTAGGCAAGCGAGATGAAAAACCCCACTGCAAGTGGGGCAAATGGTATGAGAGATTGGGGTTTTTTTGGTTTTGGCATTGGCTTTCTAAAGAAACCTGCGAGCTCACGCCCGCACCGCTTCGCTTGTTTTGGGGCTAAAAATGGCGATTCTAAAGAAACATCGCCTAGCGGCGAGCGGTATCCCTTGTTTTGCTGCGGCGAGTCGGCGGTTACATACGCCAAAGTATGCGCCCTTGACTCGCCTTGCAAAGCCCCATTTTTATCACCCAAATCCTGCCGCCTAGTCGCGTTTGTAGAATTGCTGCTTTGTAGAATTTCTGCGTTTTGGGTAAAAATCCTAGAATCCATTTTTTTATCGTCATCGCGAGACACTGCGCTAGCATAATAGTCTTTACTAGAATCCTTGTTTTGACCTATTGTTTGTTTGTGTATCTCACCCAAAGCTAAATCCCTAAAAACGCGCACAAGTCCTAGCCACAGCAAATAACAGCACAACACCAGCAGCACGATAAACACAACCATCTCAAAATAGTAGAAATCAATCATCGCAAGCTTATCGCCTAAAGACACTTGCGTATATGCGCCGTGATTAGTGGCATTAGAGTTCATATTGCCTTCAAACATACTAAGCCACGCGTTAAAGCCACTTTTGTGCAAAAGGTAAGGATTGCTAGCAATCCATAGCGCGACAACTCCTAGCGTGCCTAGCGCACACCGCTTTAGTGCTAGGAGTATTTGCCCTGCTTGCATAGAGAGAGCAGGCAGGCAGATATAGGCATACATCATAGGGATAAACAAAATCGCCTGAAACTTCGCCAGCCCAATGCCTAGCCCAAGAGCGATCCACGCTAGCGTGTAATGCTTGCCAAAGCTAAAATTATCGCGCAAGAGATAGTAGGCACAAGCCAGCACGAAAAAGGCTTGAAAGACATCTGGCTTAAACACATAGCCTAAATGCCAGAATCCTGCCATAGCTACAAACACCCCCACCAGCAAAAGTGCGTTACACGCGCTAAGATACATTCTAGCTATTTTATAGAGTAGCCAAAGATTGGCTATGCTAAAAAGCGCGTTTAGCACGCGTGGGGCGTAGATCTGCAAGGGGTAATTGTCTGTGATGATAAAGGGCAGGGCGGCAAGGAGATTTAGCACATAGTAGAAAAAGCCATAGTTATAAAACTCAAAGGCGAAAAACTGCTTAATATTAAGCGTGATAAGCCCTTGGGACATCTTTTGTAGTTGCAAAAATTGGGGCATAGCATCGCCATTAGTTAGAGCTAGAAACTCCACATCGACATACCGCCACCCCATATAGCAAAAGACTGCAAAGCACACTGCCATAAGGGCATAGAGTGCGAGATTGTCTCTAAAATTTCTCATACTTACCTCCAAAATCCAATGATGATAAAGCTTGCTAGCCACGCTAGGATCACAAGCTGCAAGAAGCGATCGGTTAGCAGGATCTTTGATGGGCTAGAGGATTTGTGCAAAACAAAGGTGATTTGCATATAGCGGAAAATCCCTAGCAGCACAAAGACAGAAGTTAGGTAGAGATTATGCGTGTGGAGGCGTTCATTCACGCTTTCATCGATACTATAAAAGATATATGCCACCATTACAAGCGAGGCAGAAATCCCCATAGCAATGTCCAAAAATACGCGATTATAGCCATCGATATTTTTGCGCACTTTTGTGCCAGACTCTAGCAGGAGTATATCATCGCGCCTTTTGGCAAGGGCGAGAAACACCGCTAGCAAAAAGGTCGTGATCACAATCCAATGTGAGAGCCCAATAGCAATCACACAAGCCCCCACCCAAAGCCGCAGCACAAAGCCACTAGCTATGCAAAATACATCGACAATAGCAATATGCTTAAGATATAGGCAGTAGGCGAGATTGATGATGATATAAATAAGCAGTGGCGCGTAGAGATGAAGCAGCGAGCTTGCCTCTAAATCTCTGCCCACAATCATATATGCCCCCCCCCCCCTATGAGCAAAAGAGCTATGCCAAAGGCATAGCCTAGAGCAGGTGAGATGAGTCCGCTAGCTATGGGGCGGGCTGCTTTGCTAGGGTGCAAGGCATCAAGCTTGGCATCAAGGCAGTCATTTATGGCATAAATCCCGCTAGCCACAAGGCAGAATCCACAAAATGCGATACATAAATCAAGCGCGACTGCGCCTAGCTCATACTGCCCAAAGCCAAAAAATGCAGGTGCAAAAATGAAGAGATTTTTGCTGTATTGGTGCGGACGCATTAGCGTGATAAAAGCGTTAAATTGAGTGAGTAGGGGCATAGATTCTCTTTATGTGGCTAGGGATAAGCGCGGATTATAGGGGATAATTGCTTAAATGCTGCTTCTTTGGTGCGTGGGCTAGAATCTAGTGGATTCTAGCTTGTTGTGTTAGAACTTTTTCTTCTGCACATCATCTTGTATCGCAGAGGCGATTGTATGCACGCGCTGGGTGATGGTGCTAGTATCATTAGCGATACCGACATTTTCTTGTGTGATTGATTGGATTTGATTGATAGCTTCATTGATTTGTGAAAGCCCTGCGGTTTGCTCATTGACCGCTTCGGAAATATCATTGACACTTTGCACAAGGATAGAGATATTTGCTTCAATCTCACTTAGCGATTTGCTAGTCTTCTCTGCTAGCTTTCTCACTTCATCAGCCACCACGGCAAAGCCTCTGCCGTGCTCCCCTGCTCTAGCGGCTTCGATAGCGGCATTTAGGGCTAGCAGATTTGTCTGCTCGGCTATATCTTGGATCACGCTAACGATATTTTTAATATCCTGTGCTTGTGCGGTGGCTTCGTTTGTCTGTGCGCTGACATTGTGCATAGAAGCATTGATCTGTCCCACTGCTGTTACACTCTGCTCTAGCGCGCTTGCTTGAGACTGCGTGCCATCAAGCAGCTTACCCATAGAGCTTTCAAGGCTCTGGCTCTGGCTAGTTAGCTCATCGGCAAAGCTTGAAGAGGTTTTGAGCATTTGGATAATTTCATCGCCAAGTTTGTTTGCGGTTATCTCGACATTGCCCTTGGCATTGGGGATTTGCTTGGTGAAGTCTAGCTGATTGTAGGAGGCAAACACCGCGCTAATGACATTCATATCCGCACCGATTTTGGATTCTAGGACTTGGAGCATTTTGTTTAGCGCGATGACTAGCTCTTTGACTTGTGGGTTTATGGGGTCTGCATCTATGCGCGCACTTATATTGCCTGCTTCTATGGCTTTGACCACTTGTAGCGTGCATTCTACGGCGTGCTTGTCTTGGGCTAGAGTCTTTTTAGTATGCTTAATATTGTCATTGATCGCCTGAGCCATTCTGCCAAATTCATCGTTGGTTTTAATATCCAGCAACGCCGCATCGCTGGCTTTGTGATTAAGAAAGTCAAAAAACCGGATAAGCCCATTGGTGATAGGCGTGATATGGCGGAGCTGATAGACGATGATCCAATACAGCAAGACAGCAGTGATTACAATCGCTATCGTGGCAAAGCTGATTTGTGAGATGAGATAGGTGTGTAGCTCTTCTTCAAAGTCTGTAACGGAGTTTGCCGAGCATAGGAGCCATTCATTTTTGTTGATATTACATACAGCGATTTTAGAGATACCTTCAAACTCATAGTGCAAAATCCCAGAGATGACATTGAGATCTTTGGGCGTGCGTGCATAGAGATCATCATAGACTTCGTATTTTTGCATATCTTCGGAGAAAAGGACTTTTTCATCAGAATGCAGGAGATTATAAGTGCCTCTATCATCTGTGCCTACTAAGAAGACAGAGTTGCTAGGAGAGGTCTTGAGACTCATAAAGGCTTTTTGCAGATCTTTTAGGAAGATATTTGCCCCTACGACTGCGACTATCTTGCCATCGCGGATAA
Source organism: Helicobacter zhangjianzhongii (assembly GCF_030249855.1). Taxonomy (NCBI): domain Bacteria; kingdom Pseudomonadati; phylum Campylobacterota; class Epsilonproteobacteria; order Campylobacterales; family Helicobacteraceae; genus Helicobacter; species Helicobacter zhangjianzhongii. The sequence continues at coordinate 71,982 of NZ_JANURN010000004.1, read as the reverse complement.
TGGGCGCATACACAGAGATAGTAAGCTCATTGGTCGTAATATCGCGGAAAGGTCGCGTGAAGCCGGGCTTACCTGTGGCAAGCGCACCTTTGAACCACTCTCTTGTGCGCGAGTCAAAGCCCTTGCTTTTATCTAGGATATAGGGCTTATTGCCAGATTGCTTATCTGTTTTTATAAGTAAGCCATTATCAGCATAGCCTAGGTAGAGTGCGTCCATTGAAGTAAAGGTATAGGCTGAGTGGAGCCAGTGGGCGATATTTTGCTGCGATAGGTCATCGCCTATATCTGCCACAATCCTTTGCACAAAATCAAGCCTAGCATCAAAATATGTATCAATAAAGCTTAGGGCATTTTTCACACTCTCTTGCTTGCCGTGGCTCACACTCTCTAAAATCGCCTTTTTAGCCAAGATGTAGCCGATGATTTGAAAGGCTACAAAAATAGCCACTAATAATCCCATAATGATTAGGGCGATCTTTTGTGAGATACTTTTCCTCCCCATACACACTCCTTGAAAAGACAAAATGAACGCGTATCCTAACAAAAAAAAAAAAAAAAAAACAAAAAAAAAAAAAAACGAACCCCCCGCAAAATGCGTAAAATCGGGCTTGCAGGGATTGCTTAAATTTGAGCAAAAATCTCGCGTAAAACCCTAGCGATATGCTCTTGGGCAGCTTCGGTGAGATAGGGACTAAAGGGGATAGAGAAGATCTCTTGGGCGATTTGCTCGCTTATGGGGAAGTCGCCCTTTTTGTAGCCAAGGTGGCTAAAGACTTCTTGCAAATGCAAGGGCGTAGGATAGTGGATAGCAGTGGCTATGCCACGGGCGTTTAGGGCGGAGATGATGTGGGTGCGGGTTATAGTAGTGCTAGAATCCTCGTTTTGCTGTGGCGATTCAGCTTTTGGGCTAGAATCGTGGATTTCTTCGCCGCGCTTCGTCGATAGACGCTCAAGTCTTATCTCCTTGCACGGCTTGAAAAGCCCCGATTCTAGCCTCGAAATCTTAGAATCGCTGGGGCGTTCTGTGGGCGTTGGCTTTTTGCGAAAAAGCGGGGAGTTTGCCTTTTGTTTGTGCGATAGACCATCAGTCTTATCTCCGCACAAAAGGCTGCACAACCCCGCTTTTTCATCAAAAATCCTGCCGCCTGCGGCTTGGCTATCAAACACGCTTTGGGCGGTTTTGTCTTGCGACTCGTTTAAATTTGCAGTGGTGCTAGAATCCACTTTTTTATCGTCATTGCGAGCCGCTGCGTGAGCGGCGGTGTGGCAATCCATAGAATCTACTTCTACACTAGAATCCACTTTTTGCGTGGTGTCTTTGTGGATTGCTTCGCCTTTTTTCAAGGCTCGCAATGACAGAGTGGGGGCAGGGCTTAAACTTTGCGCGGCTTGTGATGAGGATTGATTGTGCTGCGCTAAATCAGGCAAATGCCTATCTACGACCCAATCCTCCCTAGAATCTTTCACGCGTAGGCAAAACTGCGCAAACACGCTGGTGCGATTTGGCGCGATGTATGGCAGGGCTAGGTGCTTTTGCAGTGGGGCTAGCAGTGTGCAATACCGCGCTGCTACTTGCTCGCGCAAGTGTAGCTCGCTGGCAAAGTGCCTTAGCTTCACGCGCAAAATCGCGCATTGCAGCTCATCAAGCCTAGCATTGAGCCCTAGCATAGTATGGCGGTATTTGGAGGCTTGCCCGTGATTGCGTAAGGCATAAAGCTTAGTAGCGAGATTTTCATCATCGCAAAACACCGCGCCGCCATCGCCATAGCCCCCAAGCGGCTTGCTGGGGAAAAAGCTCGTAACACTAAGATCCCCAAAGCTCCCAGATCGCGCACTTTTAGCTTCATTGCCTAGCGTAATCGCCGCCCCAAAGCTCTGTGCGCCATCTTCGATGATGGGGATTGCGTGGGGCTTGGCGAGACTCTCTAGCCCTGCTACATCATAAGGCTGCCCAAAGAGACTCACAGGGATAATCGCCCTTGTGCGTGGGCTGATCGCGCGCTTGACTTGGGCTATATCTAGCGTGTAGGTATGCGGGCAAATATCCACAAACACAGGCTTCGCCCCTAGGAATGCCACCATTTCTGCCGCGGCGATGAAGCTAAAGCTAGGCGTTATGACCTCATCGCCTGCGCCTATATCAAGCGCGAGTAGGGCTAGCAGCAGCGCGCTTGTCCCACTAGAGCAAGTGATACAAAACCGCCTGCCTACAAAGCTCGCTAGCTCGCGCTCCAATGCTTGAGAATGCTCGCCTAAGATGAAGTGTTGGCTGTGCAAAACGCTAGCGATAGCAGAATCTAGCTCGTGTTTGTAGGTGTGGTATTGGGCGTGTAAATCAATAAGCGGAATTTTTTGTGCTTGGGGCGATTCAGCTTTGTTGGTGGATTCAGCTTTACTAAAGAAACATCGGCTATCGCCGACCGCTTCGCTTGTTTTGCGCGATAAATCTTTGATTGCTTCGCGCGTGCTGCAGTTACATACGCCAAGTATGCGCCCTTGCACGCGCTCGCAAAGCAAAGATTTACTAAAGAAACATCGGCTTCGCCGACCGCTATCGCTTGTTTTCTCATCGCAAATCTTAGAATCCTTGGCTGGCTCATTTAAATTTGCAGTGGTGCTAGAATCCACTTTTTGCGCGGTGGCTTTGTGGATTGCTTCGCCTTTTTTCAAGGCTCGCAATGACAGAGTGGGGGCTAGACTTAAACTTTGGGCGGTTTGAGTGAAAATCCTAGAATCCACTTTTTGATTATCGGCGTTTTGTCTGTCATTGCAAGCCACTGCGCTAGTAGAATCACACGCCCTAGAATCCTTGTTTTTGTCCATATTCATCAGCACCGCCAGAAGTTATGTAGAAATTGTGTGGAATTTTAGCGTTTTTACAAGTGGATTCTAGGGTTTGTGTTTTTTATTATGGATTACTAAAGAAGCTACGGCTACGCCTTGCTTCTGTGGATTGCCACGCGGACAAGTCCGCTCGCAATGACAGAAAACGCCTCGTGTCAAAAGTGGATTCTAGGAGTGAAGCAATGGATTGCCACGACTTGCTAGCGCAAGTCTCGCAATGACAAGAAAAAGGCGTTAAGTGTAAAAAAGTGGATTCTAAACCAACACACAGGCGGCAGGATTTAAAAAAGTGGATTCTAGGAGTGAAGTTTAAAATCTAAGCGAGCCTGCAAAGGATTCTAGGATTTTGGAGAGTAAAGCTCAAATGTGGATTCTAAACAACTTACAGGCGGAAGGATTTGCCGATGATTTTGGGGGTTGTCAAGCGGTGGGCGCAGGGATTTATCTAGGCGATAATGAGCAAGCCCACCGCGCAGACTCCCGCAAAAGCGCGGCAAAGCCAACGCTTTACAACACAGCGCGGTGTTTTTCTACCATAAAGATAGGGTTGTAACCCCTCTTCGCCTGCCTAAGCCCTGCTATGCCTAGATCTTCTTCGCGATTGGCATAGCGCAGCGATGAAAAGCAGCGAGCCAAAAGCTGCTGGTTTATGATTTGATACGCGCCGATGATGTTTGGCGCGGCTTTTTCTATGTGGATCACTGCCATTTCATCGCTGATTACCTCGCCAAAGCTAAAGGCGATGACAGGCAGCACAGATTCCGCAGGATCTATATTGCCAGAGCCTAATGCGAGCTTCTCCCTAGCACGCACGGCTATGCCTTGTAGCCCTAGCTTATCAAAGCTCTCTAACGCCGCGCAAATCCCCTGCCACTCTAGCTCTAAATCGTCATTTTTAGCAGGATTGCTATCAAGCCAGATTCTAGCTACTTGGGCTAGCTCGCTTGCATTTGCCTGCGTGATAGGCTCAATCTCCCACTCATAGCGTTGCAAAAAGCTGTTTAGGTGGTTTTTTTTCTTATGGAATTTGCGTCCGCTTAATGCGATAAGCTCCTCTATGCTATACACATAATCAAACCTATCAGGCGTAGCCTCTATGGAGATAGCGGGGAAAGCTTGGCGCAAAAGGGGGAGATTGCGCGTTTCTATACGCTCAAAATACAGGGGGAAGCCATTTTCACGCGCGTAGGATTCTAGTGTCTTTAAGGCTTCTAGCTTGGAAGACTCATCGCCAGCAATGGGGAAGAAAAAGTAAGGATTCTGCCCTTCTTTGTGCGTTTGGCGCGTTTGTATGATGAGTGAGTCGCCGCAAATCGCATAGCTAATCGCCCTTGCGTGCTTCCAAATGTAGAGATTGCCAAAGCTAATATCCGCGATAGAAAAGTGATCATTGTGCAAAAATCTTAGAATCTCGCTCCTAGATTCTAGGGCTATGGGCTTGAAAGATAGCGGCATAATGTGTCCTTGCATAAAAGTGGATTCTAGGAGTCAATGTGGGGGTAGCTGCCTAGCCATTGTATCTGCTCGCCCCACTCTTCAAAGATTTTGGCGATTTTCTCATCATCTCTATGCCCCATAAAATCCATATAAAATCCAGAATCAAAGCTGTTTTTAGAGCGGATCGGGCGGGAGTCGATTTTGGTGAGATTGATATTAGCACGAGAGAAGCTCTCTAAAAAGCGTAGAAGTGTCCCTGCCTTTTCAAAGCCCTGAAGCCTAGCGAAAATAGAGGTTTTATCCCTGCCGCTTGGGGGGTTGTGAAAATCGCTTAAGATGACAAAGCGCGTTTTGTTGCCTTGGGAGTCTTGGATATGGGAAAACATCAGCGGCAAGTGGTAGAGTTTGGCAGCAATGTGTGAGCAAATCGCCGCGCTTTTGGGGTCTTGTGTGGCTAGCTGGGCGGCTTTGGCGGTGGATTCTACCGGGATTTGCTGGATATTTAGGAGATTGTGCGCGTGTAAGAATGCGCCACACTGCCCAAAGGCGATGTCTTTGCTATAAATGCGCTCAATCTGGGATAAATGCTCGCATTGTGAGGCAAAGCTTAGGTGGATTGGTAGAATGATTTCTGCGATGATTTTCACGCTGGAGTTGGCGAGATTGTCGATACACTCGCCGACTATGCCGTTGGTGTTGTTTTCAATAGGGACTACGCCATAGCGTGCTTGCTTGGATTCTAGGGCGTTAAAAACCGCGCTAATGGTGTTTATGGGGAGGTATTCGCTCATCGCGCCAAAGCGCGATTCTGCGGCTTGGTGGGTGTAGCTGCCCACAGGTCCTAGATAGGCGACTTTCTCTGGTAGCTCTAGGTTGCGCGATATGGCAAAGATCTCTTGGTAGATGGCTTCTATGGCATCTTTGCTTAGGTGCTTTGCAGGCAGGCTGCTTAGGCGATCGATGATCGCTAGCTCGCGCTCTGGGCGGTAAATGCTGGCGTTGCTTTTGAGCTTTGCTGCGCCGATTTGGGCGACAATCTCTAGCCTAGAATCTAGCAGAGCAAGCAGCTTTTCATCAATGCTATCAATCTGTTTCCGCAAGCGTGCGATTAGGGCTTCATCAGGCGTTGTATCAGGGCGTGGCATATTGCTCCTTGGTAAAAGTGGATTCTAGGCTGGGTGCTGCTTGGCGTTGGTGCTTTGCTCGGCGTGCGTTGGCGTGGCGTATGGATACTAAAGAAGCTGCGCTTTGCCACGCTGACAAGTCCGCTCGCAATGACAAAAAAGGCTCGCAAGTCTCGCAAAGACAAAAAACGCAAAAAGTGGATTCTAGTCTCAAACAATGCTCCAAAGTAAATCTAGGCTAGGTTGGTATAAACCGCTTGGACATCATCATCATCTTCGATTTTATCTAGCAGCTTTTCTAGCTCTTGTATTTGCGTTTCAGCTAGGGTTATGGGGCTTGTGGGGATTCTAGCGAGCTTGGCACTTGTGGGGGTTATCTGCAAGGACTCTAGCCCCTCGCTTAATGCTCCAAAATCCGTGTAGTCCCCATAGGCGATTAGACTGCCATCTTCTAAGGACTCTAGCTCCTCTAGCCCATAGTCAATCAAGGCTAGCTCTAGCTCATCTAGTGGCATAGATTCTGGCTTGCTAAAGGCAAACACACTCTTTCTAGCAAACATAAATTCTAGGCTCCCATTAGGGACTATGGAGGCTCCGGGGGTTTTGTTGAAGTAGCTTTTGATATTGGCGATTGTGCGCGTGGGGTTATCGGTAGTGCATTCTATGAAGATTAGCACGCCATTTGCCGCCTTGCCCTCATAGCTCATCTCGCTAAATGCCCCATCTTTCCCACTTGCTCGTTTAATGGCAGCATCGATATTGTCTTTGGGCATATTTTGGGCTTTGGCAGTGGCGATTGCCGTGCGGAGCTTGGCATTGCTCGCTGGATCGCTGCCACCCTCTTTAGCAGCAGCGGTGATGGCTTTTGCCAGCTTGGGGAAAACTTTACTCATCTTATCCCATCGCTTCTCTTTGGCAGCTCGGCGGTATTCAAACGCTCTTCCCATAAGTATCCTTTGTAAAATGATGAGAGATTATAGGGCATAAAGCCTTATTAGATTCTAAGGTAGCTTAGAATCTTGTCGTAAGTCCCGTGCTTGTGAGCGGGGCGAAGTTAAAAATAAGCCGCACAAAGTAGTCTTGCTGGACATAGAAAGGATTGTTAATATCATTGGTCAAAATTGGTCGGCGGCGATTGACAAACTTCAGCCCGATCCCAAAGCAGCGGATATTTTTATACAGCCCTATATCCCAATCAAGCAAGGTGTTTTTCTCAATATCATAGCCCGCAGAAGCCGAGAAAGCAAACACGCCAAAATCGTGCGAAACATTAGCGCGCAAATACTGCGCACCTGTTTGCGAGAGAATGGTATTTGACAAGAAGTCATAGGCTTGCTTATCTTTGAAAAAGTAGCTTGCAGAAGCAGAAAATGCCCCACGGCTAAAGCTTGTAGCTAGGGCTAGCTCGGACATTCTTTTAGCATAAAAGGAGTAAAAAAAGCTTGCTGAAAAATTTAGCCCAGCTATGGGAGAGAAGCTAAATTTGTTTTCCAAAGGTCGCTTGGCTATCACGCTAGAATCTATATGTGAGCTTTTTAGCACATAGGCAAGCTCATCGAAGTTTAGCCGCTGAAAGATTTTCCAATCAACAATATTGCGTCCGGTGCTAGTTAGGAAGTATTGGGAGAGCTTTAGGTCTAGGGTTTGATTGACAATAGTGTAGGCACTAATGCCTGAAGGGTCCCAAATATCATCATAGAAATATATCGTCCCGCTTGGGGATTCTATGGGGAATTTGTTGAGATAGTCTGCTGCTGCGCCAAACTGCTCTCTTAGGTCGATAGATTTTTTGCGGATTTGGGCGGCTTGATCGCCGGTGGCTTGGCTTAAAAGTCCGTTATGATAGAAGAGATAAGGACCGCTGAAAAGGGCTTCAAACTGGATCGTGTGGAAAAATTTATTATAGCTTTTGGAGAGATCGGAGTTTAGCGAGATGGAGTAGTTGGCAGAAAAGATATTACCATTTTTGTTTGTGTCATCGTTGCTTGGGATATAGCTGTTTTGTGTTTTGGTTAGGAAGAGATTTTCTGCATAAAATTCATTCCAAATGCCAAGTGATAAGTATTGCTTAAAGAGAGAAAATTGCAAGCCCACAGGGATACGCACGCCATTTTCTATGTAGCCATAGCCTGTTTGACGCGTGGTGTTTTTAAACTGATAATCAATGGCATACATAAGCTCTTTGAAAAACAAAGAATCCATATATTTGTGGTATTGAAAATTTGGCACAGATTGGAAAGTGGTTGTATTATCAAGCTTGGCAAGGTTTAGAAAATACTTGAAGTTTAGCCCAAGGTAGTGCTTTTGCGTTTGGATAAAGGCATTTGCCTTAGAGGTGTAGGTCGTATCATAGACGCGTTTATTGATCTGGCGCAAGCGGTAGTAGTCTAGGTCATTCATATGCACAAGGTTTAGATAGATACCATTATCTAGCTCGCTGTTTAGCTTGAAGTATTTTTGCAAGGGGCGATTGCCTAGGTGATAGAGCCGAAGCCCGTAGATTTGCTGGTTTTTGAGATTAAAGCGTTGCATATATTCATCAAAGTTGTATAAATACCCAAGCTCTGCATAGGTGCGATCTAGCCCAGAATCTAGCGCGCGAAATTCTATCAGCCCTCCTATACCGCGCTCTGTGCGCACTTGTGGCGTTAGCGTGATGTCCCAATTTGTCTTTGGGGCGATGTAGTAGGGCAGGAAAAAGGCAAAGCCCTCTGTGCTAGAGGTTACAAAAGAGGGCATAAGTAGCCCTGTCTTTCTTGACATATTAGTAGAGACACTAAAGTAAGGGAAGTAAAATATCGGGACATCGCCGATATATACACGCGGATTCCACAGGGATACGATTTTTTTGCTATCAGAGTAGGAGCCAGAAGATGCCTCCATACGCCAGATTGGGCTTGGCACAGCGCAGCCAGATAGCACTGCCTTTTTAAAAGTGTAGAAAGTATCTTGTGTGGTGGCGCGAGCAGAGCTTACCCATAGTCCGCTTTCTGTATCTTGGAGATAAAGCGGCTCGATAATGCCGTATTTATCATCTAGGGAGAAATGCGTCTCTTTAGTGCGCACAAGCAAATTGCCATCGCGATAAATCCGCACATCACCGCTTGCTTGCACTTGCCGCTCTTGTATATCATAGCGGATAGTATCAGCAAGCACATAGAGCTCTTGATTGATAAGGATCGCATCGCCTATGGCGTGTATGGTGTTTTGCTCGCTATGAAGGGAGTTTGCTAGTAGCTCAAAGACTTTTTGATTGTCTTTGTTGTATTGGGCGATGCCTTCTTTTTGTGTATTTGCTTTTGGGGTGGTTTGCTTGGGCTTTGGAGCAAGATTGGGGTTTGTTGCTTGGGTGGATTCTAGGGAGTGGTCTGCTTGGTGGGGCTGGGTGGATTCTAGGCTTTGTGCTTTTGGGGCTTCATTGTGCGTTTTTTGCGCGGTGCTAGAATCCACTTTTTCAAAAGTGGATTCTAGTGGCTGGGCGATGAGAGTAATGCATAGTAGCTGCAAGCAAGCAAATGCGCAAAGCCCTGTGGATAGGGCGTTGTAGCGAGTGCCTTTGGCTATGTCTTTTGGAGATGGCTTGCACACATATTGTCCTATTGCCTAGCGTTTTTGCATAATGACAATCGTGCGTGCGGCGCGGTCATAGAGCGTGCGCTTAAGGACATCGCTAAAGGCAAAAATAAAGGGTATGTAATACACCGCTTGCGATAAGGTGCGCAAGGCAGCACGCAAAAAGCTTGCCAAAAAGCTTGGGGAATCCAGCAGATCAATGCTCACTACTTGGATTTTGCACAAAATCTTCCCAAGGCTTGCCCCATACCAGAAAGTAAAAAGCCCTTGATACATAATCTCTAGCAAGAAAATCTGCATAATGAGTGAAGAGATTTGCTCTTGTATCTTTTGCTCTATGCTTTGCTCTAGTGGGGCTTTGGCACTATCTTTTAGCATAATGGCACTTGAGCTGCTATCGCGCATTTCTTGCAGTGCTTGCGGCTCGCTTAGGGCAAGAAAGGTGCTAAAGTTGATCATCATCATAAGCGCGCTAAGCAGCAGCGCGTCAATCAAAAAGGCATAAATCCTTTTATCAAGTGGGGCTAAGGTCAGATCCTCTCTATCAAGTGTGTCTTGTAGGGCTTCATCTCTTGCCATATTATGCCTTTAGGGCTTTGTCGGCAATGTCTGTGCGCAGCACCTTGCCTTCAAATGCTATGCAATTTGCGATTATGTAGGCGTTGTGCTTGGCTTTGGCAAGTGTGGGGGCGACTCCTATGGCTAGAGCCACGCGCCCGCCGCTTGCTAGTAGCGGGCTGCTAAAATCCACTTTTTCACCCCCTTTGCTAGAATCCACTTTTTTACTAGAATCCACTTTGTTTGGGCTCACGCCTGCATAGCAGATATGCCCTAGTGTGCTATCAAAAGGCGCGATTGTGATAGGGTGGGGCGTAGAGCTGCCAAAGGGATAGTTATGGCTTGCTAGCACGACTCCTACGCAGTAGCCTTGGCGGAAAGTTATAGGAAGCGCGGCGATTTGCTTAGATTCTACGGCGTGGCAAATATCAAGCAAAGGCGTTTGCAAAAGTGGCAGTAGCACTTCACACTCTGGATCGCCAAAGCGGACATTAAACTCTAGCAGATATGGCTCGCCATCCACGACCATAATCCCAGCAAACAGCACGCCGCTAAAGGGCGTGCCGCGCTTTTCCATACCAGCAAGTGTAGGGGCAAAAATCCTTGAAGCAATCTTTTCTAGCAGCATTTCATCACATAGCGGACTTGGCGTATAAGCTCCCATACCACCAGTGTTTGGACCCTTATCGCCGTTATAGAGCTGCTTGTGATCTTGGCAGGGGGGCAGAAGCGTGAAGCTCTCCCCATCGCAAATCCCAAAGACAGATAGCTCATAGCCGGATAGAAACTCTTCTACCACTATGCACTCTCCAGCCTGCCCAAACTCCTTGCCACTAAGCATATTATCGATTGTGGATTCTGCTTCTTCATAGCTTTGTGCGATGATGACGCCCTTGCCAGCACAGAGTCCGCTTGCTTTGATGACCACAGGCAGAGAGAGTGAGCGCGCGAAGTCTTTGGCTTTTTGTGGGTCGCTTGTTTGGATATAGCGTGCGGTGGGGATACCACAAGAGGCGACAAAATCTTTCATAAATGCCTTTGAGCCTTCAAGCTCTGCGGCTGCTCGACTTGGACCAAAGGTGCTAATGCCCCTTGCTCGTAGCTCATCGCTAAGCCCACCTACAAGCGCGCTCTCGCCGCCGATGATCACCCAAGAAATCCCCTCTTTTTGGCAAAACTCTACAATGTCTTGATTGTGTGGAAGTGTGAGATTTGTGCCTAGCAGTGCTGTGCCGGCATTACCGGGGGTGAAAAATAGCTCTTGTATCCTAGAATCCTGCTTTAAGTGCAAGCCTAGGGCGTATTCTCTCCCACCATTCCCTACAATCAAAACTTTGTGTAAAACCTTGTGCAAATTCTCTTGTGGATTATGTGTCTGCATAAAAGCCCTTGAAAAGATACTACCCAAATAACCGCTACTTGTGTTGTGTAGCCCAAAATGCTAGCTACAAATAAGGCAGGAGAGCTCTCTTAGGCGGCGGATTCTCACCCTTGCAGGCTCAAGCAAAAACACCGACACACAAAAACCACTACCAAGCCTACAATACTTACAATTTAACGGACTTACCAAAAAAGAAACGCGAATTATTCAGGCGGCGTTATTATAGGCTCTCTAGGTTTAAATTTGGGTTAGAAAATGCGAAGTCTGCTATAATGTGTCCCTCACACGCACGCCCCTTAGCGTGCTACTCTACTTTTAAGGAAGCTTATGAAAAGGGCACTTATCACAGGTATCACCGGGCAAGATGGCGCGTATCTTGCAGAATTTCTCCTAAATCGCGGCTATGAGGTGCACGGCATTAAGCGCAGAAGCTCGCTGTTTAATACCGATAGGATCGATCATCTCTACCAAGACCCCCATATTGATAATCGCAACTTTTTCTTACATTATGGGGATTTGACAGATTCTACAAATCTTATCCGCATTATCCAAGAAGTGCGCCCAGATGAGATCTACAATCTTGCGGCAATGAGCCATGTTCATGTAAGCTTTGAGACGCCAGAATACACCGCCAACGCCGATGGCATAGGCACGCTAAGAATCCTAGAAGCCGTGCGATTGCTTGATTTGATAGAGACGACCAAAATCTACCAAGCCTCCACAAGCGAGCTCTATGGGCTAGTGCAAGCGGTGCCTCAAAGTGAAAGCACGCCATTTTATCCGCGCTCGCCCTATGCTTGCGCCAAGCTCTATGCCTATTGGATCACGATCAACTACCGAGAGGCATATAATATGTTTGCGTGTAATGGGATTTTGTTTAATCACGAGAGCCCTATCCGTGGCGAGACATTTGTAACGCGCAAAATCACGCGCGGAGTGAGCAAGATCGCGCTAGGCTTGCAGGATAAGCTCTATCTAGGCAATCTCTCTGCCAAGCGCGATTGGGGACACGCTAAAGACTATGTAGAGGCGATGTATCTTATCTTGCAGCAGCCAAAGGCAGAAGACTTTGTCATCGCCACGGGCGTTACCACACAGGTGCGCGACTTTGTGGCATTGGCATTTGGGGAGCTTGGGATTGAGGTGGAGTTTCGCGGAGAGGGGGAAAATGAAGTAGGCATAGTCAAGGCGTGCAGGGGTGAATATCAGCTGCCACAGGGGCAAGAAGTGGTCGCGGTGGATTCTCGCTACTTCCGCCCCACAGAAGTAGATCTGCTGCTAGGTGATCCCACTAAGGCGCAAAAGCTTTTAGGCTGGCAGCCTAAATACGATCTAGCAATGCTTGTCAAAGATATGATGCAAAGTGATATAAAGCTTATGCAAAAGGAAAAGTTCTTGCAAGATAATGGCTATAACATCTTGCGCTATTTTGAGTAGTAGGGGCTAGATCGCGCTTGCAAGCGAGCCTGAATCCTAGAATCCACTTTTTAATTGTCAGCTTTTTTATTGTTATTGTGAGCGGATTGAAAATCCGCGTGGCAATCCATATAAAGAAAAGCACAAAAATCACAAAGCGTAGCTTCTTTAGAAAAAGTGGATTCTAGCGACAAAGCCCCAACTCCGTCATCGCGAGCTTTGCGCTAGCAAAGCGTGGCGATCCATAGCACAAGCCTAGAATCCACTTTTGAAACAATGGATTCTAAGAAACGCAAGAAATTATGTTTATGATACCAAGCAAAGGATTTATAGGATTGAAGTAAATTTTGTAGATAAACGATTCTAAGGCGGCGAGGCTGTGGTTGCTTTCAAAAGTGGATTCTAGCCCAAAACCAGCGACAGCGGTGCAAGGCGGGGCACGCAAGCAGGTTTCTTTAGAAAAGCCAAATCCCACCAACGCACAAAGGAGACCCAATGAAACCCCTTGCCATAATTATCCCCATCTATAATGTCGCGCAGTATTTGCCGGAGTGTTTAGAGTCTTTGAGTGCGCAGAGCTATGGGGAGTTTGTAGCGATATGTGTCGATGATGGCAGCAGTGATTCTAGCGCGCAGATTATCGCTGAGTATGCCAAGCGCGACTCACGCTTTATCCTCTTAACGCAAGACAATCAAGGCATAGGGGCTGCTAGAAACACAGGGCTTAGGTATGTCTATGACGCTTTGCCCCAAGTGGGCTACATCGGCTTTATGGACCCAGATGATGCGGTGGGGGTAGATTACTATGCTAATCTCATCTACGCCCTAGAGTCCAATGCCACGCAGATGGCGACCACGCGCGATGTGTGTCGGTTTTTAGATTCTAGCTATGATAGCGCGATGTTTGCCCTAAGGCAGCCTAGGGATAAGGGCATTACCCGCAAGGTTACAAGCAAAAATATCGCGCATAAAATCGAAGCCCCGCGCAGTGTCTTTACCCGCGCATTGCTGCAAAACTTGCGCTTCCCTACCAACCGCTTCGCTGAAGATGTGGGCTTTAGCGTGTGTGCGCACGCTTTGGCTAGCAAGGTGGCATTAAGCAAAAATGCGCGCTATTTTTACCGCGTGCGTAGTGGCTCGCTCACTAGCACAACCCACCCGCCGCAAGAGTTTTTCCAAGTGTTTGGCTTTGTGTATGAATTTTTTAAGAGACACGGACACCTAGAGTCCTACCGCTTGCCCACAGATTTGCTCCGCCCCAATCGCTTCGCAAAAGTGGATTCTAGCTATCTTGCGCAGCTGCAGGAGTTTTTACGCTCTTTGGATCTTAGCCCAAGTGTGCTAGAGCAAAACAAGCCCCTAAGGCTTGCGCTACAAGCAAAAAGCCTAGATGAGTTTATGGCTAGGACTAGGAGCTTTAGAGAGTGGAGGGCAGATAAATTCTGCTTGCATTTGACTAAAAACCGCAAGACGATCATACTCTTTGGCAAGACGCTCCTAGATGCTTCTATGGCTTTGACACCGCCACGCCCCACAAGCTCGCCAAGTCATCAAGCAAGCCCGCGCATAGCCATCATCGCTAAAGACATCACAGAAGCAGGCGGAGGCGAGCGCGTGGGCGTGAATCTAGCAAATGCCTTTATAGAATGCGGCTTTAAGGTTAGAGTCATAAGTCTTTTTAGTAGCAATAATGCGCCAATTTATCCGCTAGATTCTAGGGCGGAGCTACTCTCTCTCTCTCTCTCTCTCTCGAAGTCGTGCGCACAACATCTCACAAAATAGCATAAACTCACAATCTCCCCTATCTCCCAAGCTATCGCCTAAGCACCTAAGCAAGCTTGCTAAACTCTGGCAGAAGCTCTTACGCCCCCTGCTTGCCTACAAGGTAGAGAGAGTGCTATGCGCATATAAGCCCACTATCGTGCTAAGTAATGATGGCTGGTATATCCCACGCACCAAGCTAGCAGGCACGCGCTATGTGCGGCTTTGGCACTTAAACGCGCCAAAGCACCTAAGCACGCGCAAAGCTCGCAATCTAGCCAAATTTGACACTTTAATCGTGCTTTCACAAAAAGAGCTAGCCACTTGGCAGAGCTATCATAAATGCGTGCGAGTAGTCCCAAATTTCCTCCCACATCTCCCCACCACCTTTAGCGATCCTAGCACCAAAGTCGTGCTATCTGTGGGGCGACTAAGTGGAGAAAAGGGCTTTGATAGGCTGCTTGATATTTGGGCGATGGTGCAAGACCCCTCTAAAGAGCATTATAAGGAGACTTCGCAGTGGCAGCTACATATCGTAGGCAGTGGGAAGCTGCGAGAAAAGCTAGAATCCACTATCGCCCAAAAGGGCTTGAGAAAAAGCGTGCGTTTAGTGGGCTTTAGGCAGGATATGGAGCGCGTATATCTGGGGGCTAGTGTGTATGCGATGTGCAGCTACTTTGAGGGCTTTGGTATGGCACTAGCAGAGGCGTGCAGCTACGGGCTAGTGGGCATTGCCTTTGACATTGCCGCTGGTCCTAGCGATATTATCACACAGGGCAAAAGTGGGTATTTGATAGAAAATGGCGATAAAGAGAGCTTTGCTACTAGGCTGTGTGAGCTAATGAGCGATGAGTCAAAGCGCGCGGAGTTTGGCACAAATGCTAGGGAGCTTGTGGCACAAAACTTTAGCAAGCAAGCGGTAATGCCACAATGGCAGGAGGTGTTGCGGTAACAATAGCTAGATAGAAGCAAATCTAACAAATCCTAGAATCCACTTTTTCTTTAGGCAATTCAGCTTTGGGCGAGCGATTCGCGCGATTGCGTGATTTTAGGATAGTCATTACCGACAAGGTAACTCCTACCCTAAAATCACGCAAAACGCACAAAGCCCCACCGCAACCCTTAGAATCGTGGGACTCTAAAACTAACTTTAAAGCCTAGAATCCACTTTTGAAAAATACAAACAAAAGCACAAAAATCGCAAAGCGTAGCTTCTTTTAGAAAAAGTGGATTCTAGTGAAAAGGTGTTTTTCCTGTCATTGCGAGCGGATTGAAAATCCGCGTGGCAATCCAATGCAAACAAAGTGGCGTTGAGGTTTATGCGTGGCTTGAGATTGCTTGCGATTTGAAGTAGAATCTAGCTTATAGATTCTATCTTTTGCCTATTAAAAAATAGAATCTTAATTATCTCCCACAATGTGCCAAAAGAGAGCAGGATAAGAAACACACTAAATCTAGGGAAAAATATAAAATCCGCCATTAAGCCCACAAAACTTAGGGCAAATAAGACATTATACCGCCAAAATAGCCCTAACAGCACAAAGCTAAATGCAATGATAAAAAACACGGAGATTTCCATTACCCCCCAAAGGCTATAAGCATAACTATTTAGGGCTGTATGGAGATATTGCATACAAAATAAAATCATAGCACTAAAACAAAGCACAAGACAAAGCCTAAGATGCATAAAGCCTTGATATGTAGAATCTGCTCCTGTGTGCTTTGAGAGAATAAACAAAAAAAGCAAAACAAAAGACACAACAAAAAAGCCAAACAGAGAATCAAAACTAAGTGTCGTGTAGGAAGGATTATGTGCAAACTCGCCAAAAAAGTGCAAATAATTAAAACTTTTAAAAAAGAAAATGCCCACATATATGCTAAATAGCAAAAGCAAGAGCAAGGTAAAATACTCTATTTTTAGCCTTTGCAAACTTAAGCTAAGAGAGAAGCCAAGTAGCGCTACAACGCCCTTGACTAACGCAAAAAATGCAAGTCCATTAAAGAATAAGCCTAGAAAGATTAGCCCACTGATACTTCCGCATATCCATAGCTTAGAAAATAGCCTTATCAACTCCCCAAAGAAGCTTTCACTCTCGCTAAAAAATCTCACGCAATAAAAGCCAATCATCGCAAACATATACAATGCAATAGCATTAAAAATAACACTATCTAAAATCATATACCCATCATCAAAAAAATAGCTATTCACTATATGATTATATATCCATATTATGCCAAGAGCCCCAGCAAACGCCTTTTGCCTTATATGCCATATTAAAAGCGGCAAAAAGCAGAGCATAGCGGGTATAATCGTTGCCTCTTTTTCAATATCTGCAAAGCGATATGGATATACGCTTAAAGCTGTAATCAAATATGTCAAAACACCATATGCGGCTATAAAGAGCCAGATTTTCATATATGTCCCACTATATTGCCATAGTCCCAAAAGCACAAGCCCCATTCCACCATAAAATATATAAAGAAAGCAAACAGAATCTTCATAGGTGATAAACTTTATAGGACTAAAGCCTATAAGCAACAACCCCGCACTTATAAGCACAATGCTTAAAAGCATTTTTTTAGAATCTTGGTTAAATTGCCTTATATCTAAAACTTTTGTGAGATTTGGTAAAAGGATAATGCTATAAAACAAGCCTATCAAAGTCCCCACCACAGCAAAAAAGATAGTAGCAATCTTTTCCCATTCATTTATCTCCCCTGCCAAAGCACCCCATAAACACCCCACGCAAATCACAAGAGAGATGTAAAAATATTTTGGCGTAATAAAGCGGATAACAAAGCGTGAAAAGTAAGAGGGCTTAGAATCTGCCAAGCTAGAATCTATGGGGCGAGCTGATTGCTCTATCAATTCCTTATGCAATTCCTTATGCAAAGTCTTTAGCCTTTTAGCTGTGATTCTTACATTGAGTGCAAAAAGCACCAAACCACCTACAATGCCTATAATCATCATTACGATAAGAATGCTATCTGCAATGTTAAAGAGTGCGGATAAAAGCAATGATAATATCGCCCAGACGCCCCCACCTAAAAGCAGCACTAAAATCACTTCAGCAAAAATCACCCGC
This sequence comes from Helicobacter zhangjianzhongii, assembly GCF_030249855.1. NCBI lineage: Bacteria > Pseudomonadati > Campylobacterota > Epsilonproteobacteria > Campylobacterales > Helicobacteraceae > Helicobacter > Helicobacter zhangjianzhongii. The sequence continues at coordinate 54,802 of NZ_JANURN010000004.1, read as the reverse complement.
CAATATCTCTCACTCTCCATAAGGCTAAGACTTTTACATCTTATAAGCTCATCTAGCTCAAATCTTAGATCTCTAAAAAGCATTACTAAAGCTACAAAGGGGGAGAGAATATATTGCTTCAAAGCCAACATCAAGGATCCTTAGAAATGTGAAAATATTTAAAGTGTAGAGCGTGGATTATACATTAAAATTTTTGGTGCATAAAAGCTAAATATGCTTAAGGCACGATCTTAAGCGTGTAGAAAATCGTATAAAGGCTAAAGCCTACAAGGCTAGATTCTACTTGTGCTAGAATCCATTTTTAACCACACAAATACACAGAGCAAAACACAAAGGCAAAAAATGATTTGGCTTGATATTATTGACCCAAAATATGTGCTGTTTTTTAAGCCCATTTTACCAAGGCTTAAGGCTTTAGATTCTGTGATTGTTACCACGCGTGAGAGTAAGGACTATGATGAGTGCTTGAGACTTTTAGAGCTTTTTAACATAGAGCATTATTGTGTTGGCGGCTATGGCGGGGCTAGTAAGCTAGGCAAGTTTGAAGCAAGAATCAATCGTCAAAAGGGCTTTTTGGAGCTTTTTGCAAGGCTTAATGCAATGCCAAAGATTTTTATCACCGGAGCGAGTGTTGATGGTGTGCAGTGTGCCTATGGGCTAGGGATACCGGTGGTGCATTTTGCTGATACGCCGGTGGCTGATGAAAAGTTTTGCTTAGAATCTGTAACGATTTTATCCCGCTTGACACTTCCGCTTTCCCATCTTGTATTCCGCCCTTTTGTCGTGCCTGAGATTTGCTATACAAGCTTGGGGTTAGATTCTACTCAAGTGGTGGAATATGGCTTTATTGATGTGGCATTATGGCTAGATTCTATCCCCTTGCATTATGAGCTAGAATCGCCGCAGAGAAAGGCATTTTGCGAGAATCTAGGGCTAGATTCTACTTTGCCTATTATTTTGGTGCGTGAAGAGGAGTATAAGGCTCATTATGTCAAGCATAAATTGTCAATTATTTATGAGAGCTTTGCCCTTTTGGCTAAAAAGATTAAAGCCAATGTGCTGTGTATGCCCCGCTATGGTAAAGATGAGCTAGAATCTTGCCTTGCAGAGCTTCCGCAAGATGCACAAAGTCGCTTTAAGATTTTGCACCATAAGCTAGAGCCAAAAGATTTTTATCCCTTTGTTGATGTGCTTTTGGGCGGTGGCGGGACTATGAATCTAGAGGCGTGCTATCTTGGCATACCTGTGATTTCCACTCGCTCGATCTTGCTTTTTCACGATAGATTTTTGCTTGATAATGCTTTGATGAAACACGCTAAAAGTGCCACTGAAGCGGTGGATAAGATTATAGAGATTCTATCTAAGCCCCATTTGTATGCAAGGCAAGATCGCCTTTTTGCGAAAAATGGCATAGATACAGATATGTTTATCTCGCATATCAAGGCGTTGTTATAGTGGCAAAACCTAAGCTTCAAAGAGAGCTAAGCCCCCCAAAAGTCTATGCACTCATATCCCACACAAATCCCCAACACCAAAAGCAGCAAACCTAAGCGGTGGCTTGGCATTAGTGTAGATAGTGGCTAGACTTGCGCAAATCGCTCTAAAAATGCGCGAAATACGCGATAGAGCTGCTCTACTTCTGTGATTTTCACACGCTCATCTATGCTGTGGATTGTGTCATTGCACACGCCAAATTCTATCGCCTCTATGCCAAACTCTTGGCAAAATCGCGCATCACTTGTCCCGCCGCTTGTGCTGCACTCTGGGGTGATACCACATACTTTTTGAATGCTAGCACTAAGCGTGTGTATCAGCTTAGAATCCTGCTTGCAGATAAAGGGCTTGGCACTTTGCTTTAGGCTAAGTGTGTAGGAAATGCCGACATTTTTTGCGCACACTGCTTGCATAATGGATTCTACATACTCTTGCACGCGTTCTTTAGGGGTAGCAGGAGAATTGCGCACATTAAACATAATCTTTAGCGCGCTAGGCGTTACATTGACCACCTCTAAGCCGCCGCGCATATCGGTGATGACAAGCTTTGTAGGGGCAAAATCCCTATCCCCAGAGTCTAGCTCCACTCCAGCAAGCTTGCCAAGGCTAGATCCTAAGGCTTCTATGGGGTTTATACACTTGCTAGGGTATGCGGCGTGTCCTTGCTTGCCGACAATCTCTAGCACACCATTGATACTGCCTCTGCGCCCATTTTTGATCGTATCGCCTAGAATGCTAGAGCAAGTAGGCTCGGCGACTATGGCGTGCGTGGGCAGTAGATCGCGCTTTGCCAGCTCTTGTAGCGCATAGGCTGTGCCATAAGTGCCATCTCCTTCTTCATCGCTTGTGAGCAAAAGTGAGAGCATAAGGGGGGCTGTGGCAGCGGCTTTGGCACAATCTAGTAGCGCGTAGATACAAGCAGCGACCCCTGCTTTCATATCCTGCGCTCCACGCCCATAGATATAGCCATTTTCCACCACCGCGCCAAAGGGATCCACACTCCAGCCATCTCCCACAGGCACGACATCAATATGCCCCATAAAACAAAAATGCCTTGCTGGCTTAGGGCTTTTGCCTAGCGTGATATGGGCAAAGAGATTGCGCGTGTCGTGTTTATCAATATGCAGGCACTCAAAGCCAGCTTCTAGCAATAAGGCTTTGATAGGCTCATAAATACCGCATTCTTGTGGGGTGATCGTGGGGTAGGTGAGTAGTTTTGCCAGAAAATCTACGCATTGTTGCGCTTGCATTGTGTCTCCTGTGTGCGTTTGTGTCAATGTGGCTTATATTAGAATCCACTTTTGCAAGTAGATTCTAATATAGATTGCCACGCTGCCGTTGTCGGCTCGCAATGACAAAGGTAGATCCTAGTAGAATCTAGGATAATGACTCTAGGCTGCTGCATTGCTTGCTTGAAGCTATCTTGCTACTAGAATCCACTTTTGCTCTTTTTGCCTGCAAATGCAAGTGTAAATGCAGCACATCAAGGCTAGCAGGCGTTATGCCACTAATTTTAGAGGCATCAAAGAGCGTTTTAGGGCGTGCGATTGAGAGCTTCTCCACCACTTCAAGCGATAGCCCAGAAATCCCTTGATAGCAAAAATCTTCCGGGATTGTGGCTTGGAGCTGGGCGTGCATATTATCAATACTTGCTTGCTGCTTTTGGATATAGTCGTGGTATTTTGCTTGTATGTGGATTTGCTCTTTTGCGGCGGGGCTGAAGTGTGAAAACGCCGGGATTTTGGTTTCTGGCGTTGGCTTTTGCGCGCTTTTCTGAAGAAACTGCGCTTCGCTTGTTTTGTGGGAGTCTGCGGTGAATTTTTCACACTCGGCTTGTTTTTCTTCTTCAAGGATTCTAGGCATTGCGGTGGGGCTTTCGTAGTTTTTTGGGGATTTGGGGGCAGAGCTAGACTGATGGTCTGCGGTTGCCTCCAAATCCCCAAAATCTGCGGAATGCCTACCCAAAGCCGAATCCCCACCAAGCAAAGCCGAATCCCCTTTAGAATCCTGCTCACTGCGCAAAAATGCTTCTAGCGCGTCAAAATCCCTAAACCCATCTTTACCTACGATATGTAGTAGCGCGGTTTTTTGGTTGATTGGGGGGAGATTGAGCTGGGCTAGGAAGCTTTGGGCGTGTTTGTTTGGCGTGATGAAGTGCGTGCGTAAAAACGCTAGGGCTTGTGCTATATCTTGCTTATCACGCGCAAAACGCTCGATATGCTCCCTACTCATTGTGCCAAGCTCTCTAGCATAGCCTAGCAAGCGATAGATCGCATTATCTTCGCGCAGTAGCAGCCGATATTCTGCACGAGAGGTAAAGACGCGGTAAGGCTCATTTGTGCCTTTGGTTACAAGATCATCAATCATCACGCCGATATAGCTCTCATCTCGGCGCAGCACAAGCTCTTTGCGAGGGAAGTGGAAGCGATCTGGCGCGATGTCTTGCAAGGAGAGCGTGGCATTGATCCCAGCTAGTAGCCCTAGTGCGGCGGCTTCTTCATAGCCTGTGGTGCCATTGATCTGCCCGGCTAGGTAGAGGGAGTGTATGGCTTTGGATTCTAGGGTATGGTGGAGCTGGGTGGGCAAGACATAGTCGTATTCTATGGCATAGCCATAGCGCGTGATTATGGCATTTTCAAGCCCCGGGATAGAGGCGATCACTTGCTCTTGCACATCATAGGGCAGAGAGGTGGAGAGACCATTGACATAGTATTCCGTGGCGTGCGTGGTTTGCGGCTCTAAGAAGAGCTGGTGGCGAGATTTATCGGCAAAGCGCGAGATTTTATCTTCAATACTTGGGCAATAGCGCGGACCTACACCATTGATCTGTCCGGTAAAGAGCGGTGCGCGGTGGAAATTCTCGCGGATAAGCTCGTGTGTGCGCTCTGTGGTGTAGGTGATATAGCAGGGCAGCTGCGTGGGGGTAAATTCGCTTGTCGTGTAGCTAAAGTGCGGCGGATTCTCATCGCCAGAGTGCTGCTCTAAATGCGTAAAATCAATGCTAGATCCCAAAATCCTAGGGCAAGTCCCTGTCTTTAGCCGCCCAAGAGTAAGCCCCAAATCGCGCAATGATGTGCTTAGATCATTGCTCGCACTCTCGCCAAAGCGACCATTTTCTAAACGATTTTCGCCGATATGCACAAGCCCTTGCAAAAATGTCCCTGTGGTGATGATAAGCTTGTGTGCGTAATAGTCTTTGCCGATATTGGTGCGCACACCTATGGCTTTCTGCCCTGTGCTATCAAGCAGGATTTCTTTGACCATTGCTTGAGAGATAGTGAGATTTGGCGTGTTTAGGGCGAGATTGCGCGCATAGATCCTATATAAATCCATATCGATTTGCGCTCTTGTGCCACGCACCGCAGGACCTTTGGAGGCATTGAGTATGCGGTATTGTATCCCGCATTTATCAGTGATCTTCCCCATAACGCCCCCTAGCGCATCGACTTCTTTGACCAAATGCCCCTTGCCTAAGCCGCCTATGGCAGGATTGCAGCTGGCTAGGGCGATATTTTCGACTAAGATGGTGAGCATACACACTCGTGCGCCCATTCTAGCAGCGATACAAGCCGCCTCTAAGCCCGCGTGCCCTCCACCTACGACAAGAACATCATAGACCATACTTACACCAAGCCTTGCATAAAATGCGCTATACGCGCGATACCAGCGGTGATTTGCTCTGTGCTACACGCAAAGCTTAGCCGCACAAAGCCATCTGCCCCAAAGGCACTGCCGGGCACTAGAGCTATCCCCTCTTGCTCTAAGAGCTGCTTGCAAAATGCCATAGAATCCCCACCGCAAGCACTCCCTATGGAGATAAAGAGATAGAACGCACCTTGAGGGGAGAGCGTGTGCAGCCCTTGAATCGCATTGATACTAGACACTGCTAGATCCCTGCGAGCTAAAAATGCTTGGCGCATTGCTTCTATCTGCGTATCCACGCCACCTTCTAGGGCGATGATAGACGCCTTTTGCGTGATTGAGTTGATATTTGAAGTGCATTGGGATTGGAGATTTGTCATAAGCTTGATAAGCGTAGTATCAGCACTTGCGCAATAGCCCATACGCCAGCCAGTCATCGCCACAGATTTGCTAAGCCCATTGATCGTGATAGTGCGCTCAAACATATCTTGGCTAATGCTCCCCACAGAGACAAACTCCCCATCATAAAGTAGCTTTTCATACATCTCATCGGCGATTACGACAATATCACTGCCGTGTAGCACTTGTGCTATGGACTCTAGCTCCTGCTTGGTATAGACCATACCGGTGGGGTTTGATGGCGTGGTAAGCACAAGGGCTTTTGTCCTAGGCGTGATTGCTTGGCGCAAGGACTTAGCAGTGATTTTAAAGCCATTTTGCTCATTTGTCTCTATGAAAACATTGCTCCCACCGCTATAAGCTACAAGCTCGGGGTAGGTTACCCAGTAAGGTGAGGGGATTATGACTTCATCGCCTGTGTCAATCAACGCCTGAAACACATTGAAAAGCGACTGCTTCGCGCCATTACTCACTAGAATCTGCTTTGGCTCATAGTGCAAGCCATTTTCTCGCTCTAGCTTATTGGTGATTGCTTGCTTGAGCTCTGGGATCCCTGCTACTTGCGTGTATTTGGTAAATCCTTCATCAAGCGCGGCTTTGGCAGCAAGCTTAATAGGCTCTGGCGTGTCAAAGTCTGGCTCCCCAGCAGAAAAGCTTAGAATATCACGCCCTTGTGCTTTGAGCGTGGTAGCAAGGGTAGAGATAGCGATAGTGGCGGACTCTTGGAGATTGGTAATGCGGCTAGAGTAGGTCATAAATGCTCCTTGACTTAAGAGATGATTGCAGTGCGCTATTTTAGCAGATTTTGGCTTTGGGCGTGTGGGCTAATGCTTTAGGGATTCTTGCTTTTCTTCTAGGAAAAAGTATCGCTCATAGCTAGAATCTAGCTCTTTGGTGATAGATTCTAGCTCCTTTGCCAATGCCACCACACCATAGCGCGCTAGGCTTGTCTCATCGCTAAGTCGCTGCTCGATTAGCTGCTTTTGTGCTTCTAGGGATTGTATGCGATCTGGTAGGCTATCTAGCTCGCGCTGCTCGTTGTAGCTAAGCTTTTTGGGCTTGGGCTTTTGGTTGGTGGATTCGGCTTTTGGGCTAGAATCGTGGATTGCTTCGCGCGCGCTGCGGTTACATACGCCAAGTATGCGCCCTTGCACGCGCTCGCAAAGCCCCGATTCTAGCTCCAAAATCCTAGAATCCTTTGCTGGCTCGCTTACATTTTTGGTGTTTAGCCCAGAATCCTTTGCTGACTTGTTGAGAATTTGCGCATTTTTATCGTCATTGCGAGCCGCTGCGTGAGTGGCGGCGTGGCAAAACAAGGGATACCGCTCGCCGTTAGGCGATGTTTCTTTAGAAAATCCTGCCGCCTGCGGCGTGTTTAGCCCAGAATCCTGTGCGGAGTTTTTTACACTTTGAGTGTTTTCCCTAGAATCCACTTTTTTACTTGCGGCGTGTTGTGCTGTCATTGCGAGCGGTGCTTGCACCGCGTGGCAATCCATACACTCTGCGCTAGCAGAATAACCACTCCTAGAATCCGCTTTTTGACTATGGATCGCCACGCCGACTTCATCGGCTCGCGATGACAGAGGGAGGGCTTCATCGGCTCGCGATGATGGAGTGGGGATAAGGCTTAAACTTTGGGCGTTTTTGTCAAAAGTGGATTCTAGGGATTGAGCCTGTTTTTCTTCTCCTAAGATTCTAGGACTTGCGGTGGGGCTGTGGGAGCTTTGCAAAAATTGTGGAAGGTTAGCGGACTCCCTGTCCGTGCCTTCCGCAAAAACACCAACACTGCCGCATTGCCCACCCAAGACCGAATCTCCGTTGGTAAAAGTGGATTCTAGCTGTTTGTAGTAGGCTATCTCTTTAAAATAATCAAGATACTGGCTAAAGCTTTGCAAGCTCTCTTCTACACTAGAATCCACTTTTGCTCCGCGCTTTGTGCCAGCTGCTCGAGAGGGGCTATGCAAAATTAGCAGCTTTTGGGCGAGCTTGTCTATAAAGTAGCGATCGTGGCTTATAAGCAGCAATGCCCCAGAAAAAGAGAGTAAATACTCTTCTAGGATATTGATTGTAGCGATGTCTAGGTCATTTGTAGGCTCATCTAAAAGCAAGCAGTCATACTGCTTGGTAAAAAGTAGTGCCAAGCTTACGCGCGTTTTTTCCCCGCCACTTAGTGCGCCGATTTTTTGTGTGAGCAAATCTTTGGGGAAGAGAAAGCTCTTCAAATACCCATAAATATGCATACTCTTGCCCTTTACCTCAATATGATCCCCACCATTTGGGCAAAAGGTCTCAATGAGACTCTTACTATCATCAAGCTCCTTGCGTGTTTGAGCGAAGTAGCCTATCTTTAGCTCTCCGCGCTTGATTGCCCCGCTTTGTGGCGCGATCTCTCCTAAAAAGACTTTAAGCAAGCTTGACTTGCCAGCACCATTGCGCCCGACTATGGCGATTTTATCCCCTTGTAGAATCCGCAGACTGCAATCTTTGATCAAAGGCTTCCCGCCCATACTTACGCATAGATTCTCACACTCTATGATCATTTTCTGTGCGTTGTGTGAGTGGGTGCGATTATGGTGCTTGCTCTCGCGCTCTAGCTCTAGGCGCATTTGGCGCATTAGGCTTGGATTCTGCTTTGCCTTAGCGCGCAGAAGCTCGACTCGCTCTTTGCGCAAGACATTGCGCTTCCTTCTTGCTTGCACGCCTTTATGCAGCCACTCTTCTTCTGCTTTTAGAAGCTTTAGCGTGCGGGAGTGCTCTTTGGCAAGGCTCTCTAGCATCGCGGCTTTTTGGGAAAGATACGCGCCATAGCCGCCGCGGAAATATGTGAGCCTACTAGAATCCACTTCGATAATCCGTCTCGCGCAATTATCGATGAAGTAGCGATCGTGGCTAATGAAGAGCACGCAGGCTTTAAGCGCGTTAAGCTTAGATTCTAAAAACTCTACAACTTCGACATCAAGGTGGTTTGTAGGCTCATCTAAGATATAGAGATCTGCTGGCTGCATAAGGATTGTAGCAAGTGCTAGTCGCTTAAGCTCCCCGCCACTTAGCGTGCCTATGGCGCGATCTTGCAGGTCTTTTAGGTGGAAGTTCTCTATAAGCTCTGTAATCCGCTTCTCCAAATCCCAGCCATCAATGGAGTCTAGCTGTGTGGTGAGAGTGCCTAGCTCGTTTAGAAGCTCTGTGTTTTGGGTAAGCTCCCTAGAATCTGCTTGCAAAAGTGCGTTAATCTCATCTACTCTCTTATGGATCGCTACTAGCTCCTGCAAGCTTGCTTCACACACTTCCCTAACGCTTAGATCCACTCTAAAATGTGGGTCTTGGGGGAGGATGCGCGCTACTAGATTGGGGCGCTTTGCTAGTGTGCCAGAATCTAGCGGCATTTGCTCGCATAGGATTTTTAGTAAGGTGCTTTTGCCTGCGCCATTTTTGCCAATGATCGCCACTTTTTCGCCATCATCAAGGCTTAGGCTGGCATTTTCTAGCACTTTGCGCGCGCCAAAGCTTTTGTAGGCATTGTGTAAAGAAAGCAGAGCCATTACTCCAGCACTCCGCTTGTATCAATACTATTGCGCAGGAGTTCTTGGGACTTTTGCAAAGCTTGCTGCTGCTGTTCTAAAAGCTTTGCACTCTCGTCATTTTTGCTCGGGGCTTGGGGGGCAGTGGGGGAGAGTATCTGTGGTGTGGTGCTAGGGTTTGTGCGCTTGGTAGAGGGGGCTTGAGTGGGTGAGAGTTGGCTAGGGAGTGTTCCTGCTGGCATTTTGACAAAAATGTCTTCATAGTTCTTGTCGCCGCGATTGTAGCGGATATAGACATCGCCGCTTTGGGTGTTGTAGAGATAGGTATCTTTCCCATCGCTAAACATCTCCCACGCGCCAAACGCGCTACTGACACAAAGCCCTAGAAGCAGGGCTTGAAGCAAGTATTGTTTATAGGCTTTCATTATGCCTCCTATGTGATTTCTAGGATATGCAAGCATATCACAAACGCGGATTCTAGGGCGATGTGCTAACCTTACCAGCGATAGCCTAGTGAAGCGGTATAGATAAAGAGCCCCCCAAGTCCCCCACTATGATAGAGCGAGCTCATAGACTGCTTATAAGTCCAGCTTCCAGCTAGCCCTAGATCAAAGCCCCTTAGATTGACTTTCGCCCCACAGCCTAGCATAAAGCCATCAGAATCCGGGATTCCAATTTTATCCTGCGCACTAGGTGCTGCATCATAGGCAGCTGACGCCATAAGGCGGATAAAGGGCGTCTTATAAGTCGCGCCTATGCGGAAAGTGTTAGTATCGCGCCAGCCTGCGCCCATATTGCTCACCACGCCAAAGTTCGCTATGCCTACCATATTTTTAAGCGTTTCACTATTAAAGACATCAGGCAGCGCGACAAGCCCGCTTAAGCCTTGATACTTGGCATTAGCAAAATCTGGCGAGACATTAAACTTAAACCCCCGACTCCAAAATGTCCGCTCATACACGCCCTCTAAGCGCAATCGTCTATTGAAAAACTCGTGCGCATAAGCAAGCGTCAAAATCTCTGGCATTTGCACAGCGATATTGAGATCTGCTATGGTAAGCACATTGCCCATCGCTCCGCCGACATAGGTGGTCGCTTCAACCTTGCCTTTCATATCGAACTTCACAGGCGAGTTATACACCACACTTGCCATACCATTATCAAATACACGCAGTGAAGCAGAGAGGCGATAGCCTGTGGCAAGGTCTTTGCCCTCGCTTTTTTGATAGACTTTAGAAGTGCCAAAAAGATTTGTTTTCTCCCCATCGACACTACTCATAAGCGCACCCCAATCTGTGCATTCTGCTCCACCAGTATCGCAACCTTTTATCTTAAATCCAAAAGCTTGCAAAATGCTTGTGAAAGGTATTCCTGCAATCTTCATATTTCTAATGGATTCTGGAATAAGTGCCTGCACTGCTTCTGGGTGCTTGGAGAGATCTTTAATCTGCTCTTTATCAAGCTGGATTCCTGTGCCTTTCTCATCTAGGGGGACATACACGACATTATTAAAGCTGCCCATCGCATACATCACCCGATAGCCAAAGCCAAAGGATAGGCGATCGTTTATCGTGTAGGACACGCTAGGGCTTGCCTCTACCATCATAATAAACACATCTTGTAAGAACTCCCCGCCTTTCCCTGCCCACTGCATAGCTAGCCCAGAGCTAGCCACAAAGCTCCCACCAAAGGTGATGCCATGCATCGTGCGGGATTTATAAAACATCTTTGGCACTGCTAGGGCGGTATCACCGGTGCCACCGGTTACGATTTGAGTATCTGGGGTGGAGTGCTCCAGGATAATGGGCTTATTTAAGTCATTTAAAGCCTCTAAGCCTATCCCACCACAAATTGCTTGACCGATACTATTGCCACAAAAATCAAAAATTCCTTGAATCGTGCTAGAATAATCCATTGTCGTCTTAGAATACAGCCCCTGATTTGTCGTGGCGACATCGAAGTTGAAGCCGGGGATATTGATGAGGCTTGTGGCTAGCTCAAACTCACTTTTATTCTCCCCCCAGTCGTTGCTAAAGCCCATATTCGCAGGATTGTAGTAGCTCGCATCTGCGCCGCGCGCGCCTGCGATATACGCGGAGCTAAGGGCAGTGGCATTTAGGCTTTGCTCTTGGATTTTAAAGCCATTGGCATAGATGTGAGATAGGGATAGGATGGGCAAAAAACAAGCGCGAGCAAGCATAGCAGAAAGTTTATTGACACAGCTCAACTCTTCACCCCCTATATAGCCTCCTTAGAATCTAGTAGATTAGAACACCACCGAGACAAATCCCATAAACTTCATATAGTTGATATTATAAATATCACGCCCGGTTTGGGTGGTGATGGCGTTTTGATCTAGTCCATCAGTGATCGCCCCTTGGGAAAACTCCGTGCCATCTTTGCGGTTTGTCATATTGCCCATAGTCCAGCGGAAGCCTAGGTTGATCACATTGCGCACTTTGTAGCCCACACCTGCTCCATAAATGAGCCCATCATAGCTAGTTTTGATCGTGGGGTGCTCGCCTCTGCCATTCACCCTCGTATAAGTATCTGTCATAAACTGCCACGCATAGCCCACAAGCCCCACAAGGTAGAATCCATTTTTCTCAAAGCCAATCATCGCCGGAAGCTCGACCCCAAAGCCTTGCACAGCTTGGGCGGTTTCTTTTGTCTCTAGGAATTTATCGGCGATAATGTTTGATCTACCATTTGCTTGCAAGTAGATAGGGAAGTTTAGCTCTGCACCGATAAGGAAGTTTAGCCCTAGGATAGTGGATTCTATGGTGCGGAGATAAGCGTGGTAGCCCACATCGACAGCGACATAGTTTGCCTGCCCTAAAGTCGTGTAAGAGCCGCCAACACTTGCTTCGTTGAATATATACCAGCGGCGTGCGGCGTTTTTGCTTGTGCTGCCATAGGTGGAGCCAGAGACGATAGAGCCGCTTGCGAAATTTTTGGTAAAAGAGCTCTGCTGGCTTTTCACGGATTTGTAGGTTTTGTTGGGATCTTTTGCGCCAAAGGCTAGGCTACATAGCAAGCTTGCTCCAAGGATTGTAGCTAGTGTGGTTGTAGCTAGGGATTTGGTGGGGGTTTGTGTGGTGATTGGCATTGTAACTCCTTTTGCAATTACTCTAAATTTGCTATGATACCAAATCGGCAGTAATAATTAGTAATTAAATATGCAAGAGATTCTAGCAAGCCTAAAGGGAGCGATGAAAGGGGATTGATTGAGAGCTACCACGCAAGATGTGTCGCAAAATGCACCAGCCATATCGCTTAAAACCCCACTGCTAGCCCTTAAGGCTTCAGCAGGTAGTGGCAAGACTTTCGCGCTTGCTACGCGCTATATCATCTTGCTTTTTCAAGGAGCTAGGGCGCATGAGATCTTAGCGATCACTTTCACAAGAAAAGCGACTAAGGAAATGCAAGAGCGCATACAAAACGCCCTGTGTGATCTAGCCCAAGGTGTGCAAGGAGCGTTTTACCAAAGCTTGCTAGCAGAGGGCTTTAGCCCACAAGAGATCGCCCACAATGCCCTTAGAATCTATCAGGCATTTTTACGCGATAGGGCGCGTATCCTTACAATTGATGCGTTTTTTACTACGATATTGAAGAAATTTTCCTATTTTGCGGGCTTGCGCGCGGATTTTACGATGATCGATGATGGGCAAAGTGCGCTAGAATCTATCAAAGAGAGCTTCCTAGAATCCAGTGCCAAAGGCTCTAGCCTAGAGTCTCTTGCTAAAACTTGTGCTGCGCTTGGGCTGGAGTTTGATAGGCTATTTTCTTTCATACAAGCAGGATTTGAAGATAGGCTGCATTTTTCCAATGCTATGCTTAAGCGATATAGAGAGCTTGATACAAATACACTACTTGCGCATTCTAGGGATAAGCAAGCGCGAGTGATGATCTTGCTCCAAGAGGTGCGACAGATCCTTACTAGTGCTGGGGAGCGACTAGAAATGCCCCTAAGCACTCAAGGCTATAATGCGCTAAGTTTTGCAAGCTTTGAAGAGTTCCTTGATAAAGATAAGATAACTTGGCTTATGCAAGAGCCAAGCGCATATCAATACTTCAAAAAAATCCTTACAAAAGATGAAGTTACCAATGTCCAAGTGTGCGAAAGAATTGAAGAGATCAAGCAGTGTATGGGCGAGATTTTTGCTAGCAAAGAGCGTGCGACACTCGCGCAAATCGCGCGTATGATCACACAATACTCCCTAGCCCACAAGCGCGTGCTAGCTGCAAGAAATATGCTAGGCTTTAGCGATTGTATGCTAGAGCTATATAGCCTGCTAGCACAAGAGCTAGAATCCAATTTAGAGCCTAGCGTGGATTCTAGGGATTTGGTGGATTCTAGGCTAGTGATTGACCCGCTATTTTTCTACTTTCGCCTAGATACGACAATCGCGCATATCTTAATCGATGAATTTCAAGATACAAACCCTATGCAATACCGCATTTTACAGCCACTAATTGATGAAATATGCGCGGGCTTTGGAGCGCACGGCAAGGAGCATAGGAGCTTTTTTATCGTGGGGGATAGCAAGCAGAGTATCTATCGCTTCCGTGGGAGTGAGAGTGGGTTTTTTGACAAGGTGGCAGGAGAGCTTAGGCTCAATGTGCAGAATCTCCCCTATAACTACCGCTCATATAGCGAGATCGTGGGCTTTGTGAATGCGGTGTTTGCTAGAATCTTTAGCGACTATATCCCCCAGCAGCTTCCCAAAGAGAGTGATAAAAATGGCGGCTTTGTGCGAGTGTGCAAGCTACATATCAAAAGTCAAAAAAGCAGCGGCAGAGTGAGCAAGCAAGAAGTAGAGCCGGCTATGCTTGATTATGCGATACAAACACTAGGAGAGTTGCTAGAATCTCGTGTCAATGCGCAAGATATAGCCTTTTTGTGCTTTAAAAATACAGAGGCACAAAGCCTGCGCAATGCCATTAAAGCACATTTCCCGCATATCAATATCGTGCTAGAAGCGCGGGCGAAAATCACTGATGAAAAAAGCGTCAAAGCCCTGCTATGTGCCTTGCAGCTAGCAAACTTTGTGCGCACGAAGCTAGAATCTAGGCTGGATTCTAGCGCATTGCTTGCTAGCGATGAAGCGAGATTCTATCTCTATAAGCTAGTAAAGCTCCTTGGTGGCAAGGCGTTTGTCTCTCCTAGCCCAAGCGCGATAGCACAGACATTTTTGCACGCCCTAGAGCGATGTCCTATTGATACAAAGCCAAGCCGCTATCTCCTAGCGTTTATCAAAGCATTTGGGCTTGGGGATAAGAGTGCGCAGCTGCTTTTAGAATATAGCCTAGAATCCAGCAGTATTGAAGAGCTTTTTACACAGCTAGAAGCGCAAATCCCCGATGCCCCCAAAGATGATCAGCAAGGCTTGCGGATCCTAACTATCCATAAATCTAAGGGCTTAGAGTTTCCCTATGTGGTGGTGCTTGATCGATTTAGCAAAGCTCCTAATGATAATGCGCAGATTCTACACACACAAGATAAAAAAGTCTTGCTACATTTGCAAGAGCTACACAAAAGGCGCAAAGAGCTTGATGAGCGATATAAACAAGCCCAAGAGCTACGCGCCACACAAAGCACCATAGAAGATAATAATGTCTTATATGTAGCTTGCACACGCGCACAAAAGGGGCTTATCATCATAGCAAGACAGGAGCAATCAAGTCTTTTGCCAATTATCAATAATCTCCCCACACAGCTAGAATCCACCCAGCAAGACCCCAAAGCCTCATCGACTAAAGCCCATAAACATAACGCACATACACCTATAACAACAGAGGCTAAAGATAGCGATCCTATCTTGCAAGAGTCGCTATATCACCCAGAGATTGTGCTAGAATCTGGGGCTATCATACAAAGCCAGATATTAAAGCCAAAGCCCAAAAGCACGCCACAAATCTTGCAACAAGAGCATTTTGGCAAGCAAGAATTCCCCGCCACACAAGCACAAGATGGCTTTGTGCCACATATCGCTAGTATGCGCTTTGGTGAGGCGTTGCATCTAGGGCTAGAGTATCAAGTAGGCTTTGGGGTGGCAAAAGAGCGCGTAAGAGAGATTTTGCGCTATAAGTTTGGGCTAGAATCCAGCGCGCTAGATGCGATAGATTCTCGCATACAAGCCTTAAGGAGTGATCCTAGATTTTTGGCATTGCTAGAGCGTGCTGGCGATAGTAAGGTGCTTGTGGAAGTGCCGCTTTTCACAGATTGGACACTAAGGCGGCTTGATGTGCTTGTGCATTGCGTGTGCGAAGATAGAGAGGAGTTTATCGTGGTTGATTATAAAAGCGGTGCGCCAAGGAGCGAGCATACAAAGCAGGTGCAAGAGTATATGCAGGCTTTGCGCTATGCGTATGGAGAGCAGATAGAGTGCCATGGCTATGTCGCTTATATCCGCGATCCTATACAAGTGGTTAGCGTAGTGTAAGGATTAGCGATGAATCAAGGACTCTATCTAGAATCTATCAATATTATGACAAAGGAATTTTTAGCCCAAAAGTCTTTTGATGAGTTTATCGCGAGGGTGAAGCCTGCGTTTGCTACGCTTTTGGCGCGTAATGAAGTGGAGAAAGATACTATTCGCAAGGCGATTATGGACTTTATGGCACAAAGAGGTATGAAAGCTCTTGTGATGTTTGGGGCAAATGACATTACCATTAAATGCAGTATCATCAATCGCGATAAAAACGCGTATGTGGATTTTCTTATGCGTTTTCTTGATGAAAAAGGCTATATTGATCGGCTAAAAAGTGGCGATAATAGCTGCTTGAAAGAGATTTTCTTATCACTGCAAGACACAAAGCTATCAGGCGATCTTATCAAAGATATTGTGCGTGGTGGGCTAAAGAGAGTGCTAGGGCTTGGCGATAGAGATGGGCTGTTTTTCCACGATGTGGAGCCATTGGTCAAAAACTTTGACTTTGAGCTTGTGCAAAATAACGCCCAAATCCGCGAGATGACAAAATCTGCTCGTATAGATTCCCTGCTTGATGAAGCCACAAAAGTGCATATTGATCGCGCATTAAAAGAGAAAAATATGGAGCTAGTCATCAAGCAAATCACGCAAGAGCTGATTGATAGCAAGCTAGCGGTGATGCGTGCTATGGATTTTTTGGGGGCATTTTCTTTCCTCTATATACAAGAGTTTGTTAAGCAGCTTCAAGGGCTAGAGCTACACTTAGGCGCACGCGTGCTAAACTGCTATGGCGCAGAATCTTACCGAGAAAATAGAGAGCAAATTTGTGAAGAAATCGCGCAAGAAGTGCTGCATAGGCTAGATTCTGGGGAGGTGTATGCTAGGGAGTTTGTGGCGTTTTTTGACGGGAAGAAAAAGATCTTTAATGGTAGGGAGTTTTATGTCCCTGTGATTGAAGATGTGGATTCTAAGATTTGGGGGCTTAGTGATATTGAATTTATCTTGCATTCTGAAAGAGACATTAACCAAGCTTTGCAAAAGCACCGACAAAATATCGCCGATGCGCAAAAACGCTTGCTTGCAATCGATCAAGAAGTCCGCGATAATAACGCGATAATCCAAGAAAAGCAAGAGCAGATCCAAACCCTAAGCCAAGAATATGAAGAAAAAAAGACCCAGAGCCTAGCCTATGAAAAAGCCGATATAGAAACGCGCAATGCTATGACAAAAATCATCAACTCTCTCTTGCAAAAAAAGATCCAAACACTTGATACAATCGCTTCACTAAAGGGCAAAAACACCGCCTTGCAAGAAGAAAAATACACAATGCAAAATACGCAAAAAAACGCCCAAGCAGAAATCACGCTCATCACTAGAGAAAATAAGCAGAGTATCTATCGCTTTGGCAATCTTTTGCACGCTTTGGGCGGGCGTATTTGCGCCCTTATCATAGAGCTAGATAGCTATGCATAAAAGCTTTGAATCTCAAGCAAAAATCCTGCTGCTTTTTATCGCATTTGGATTCTTACTTGTGTGCATTATCGCGTTTTTGGCGTTGCTTGGGCTAAAAGATGAGTATGATAAAAACCTAGCAAATCACTTGCAAAAATCCCACTCCCTGCAGCAAATCCAAGCCTACTACCACGAGCTAGCACTTGCTCCAAGCAAGCCCCTAGATCAAGGCATTGTGCTAGAGCATTGGGCAGCGTATAAAAGCGAGCCGCGCGAGCGCACAATCATCGCTAAATTTAAGCAGTTATATCAGCAGATATTTTTGCGCCAAGAAGTTGAGAAAATGGCTAGTTTGCGCCAAAGACAGCTAGGGCTTATAGAAGAGCTGGATTCTAGAATCCACAATCAGCTAGCGCACAAAGCCCCCAATCGCACAAGCACAAAATCCAAAGAATTGCTACACGAGATCACCCAGATCATCGCTACACTAGATAAGCTTGTGCAGACAGATATTGCTAGGGCTTTGCTTGCTACTAAAATCGCAGATTCTCTCTACAATGCCACGCTATGGCTGCTTTTTGTCTTTGCGTTTTTGGTGAGCTTTGGGACGCTGTATTTTGCCTCTCTTGTGCTGGGCTTTGTGCGTGGGGTCAATCACAAGCTCCAGCAGACAATCGATGCCCAAACAAGTGAGCTTAAGCTTACTAACCAGAATCTACAAAAAACTATCGCCTATGAGATCGAGCAATCGCGCAAAAAAGATCAAATTATGTATCAGCAAGCCCGTCTTGCCTCAATGGGTGAAATGATCCAAAATATCGCGCACCAATGGCGGCAGCCGCTTAACTCACTCATTATTCTCTTTCAAAGTTTCAAGCTCAAATATGAGCAGCAAAAGCTTACCGATGACTTTGTCGCTAAAGAGACAGAATTTGCCTTGCAGATTGCCAAAAATATGTCTGATACCATTGAAAATTTCCGCAACTTTTTCCGCCCAAATCTCGCCAAAGAGAGATTTTCGCTCACGCAAAGCATACAGGATTCTATCCGCTTGATTCAGCCTACTTTAGAGCAAAACAATATCGAAGTATTTTTCACTTATACGCAGGAGTTGGAGATGGTCGGCTATGAAAATGCCTTTGCCCAAGTGGTGCTAAATATCATCAAAAACTCCCAAGATATTTTCACCAAAGAAGATGCCACAGATAATGCACCTGCGGGCGTGGTGCAAATCACTTTAAAACAGCTAGAGCAAAATTGTGATTCTACGCCTTTTGCTCTGCTAGAGATTATGGATAATGGCGGTGGTATCACACTTGCAGATATTGATAAAATCTTTGAGCCATATTTCACGACAAAGCATAAGTCCATTGGCACAGGCATAGGGCTATATATGGTTAGGCAAATTGTGGAGAGACAAATGGGCGGAAGCATAGAAGCGCGCAATGGTGCGTGGCGGTGTGAGCAAAATGGGCAGGAATTGTATGGCGCGATTTTTATGATAAGATTTCCATTATATTTTCAGCAGGATAGTTAATGCAAGAGTTTGCAGAATTGCGAGATTTGAGTATTTTGTATGTTGAAGACAATGATGATGTCTCGCGTGTAACAGCAATGGTGCTAGAAGACTATATGGGCAGAGTGCTACTTGCTAAAAATGGCACACAAGCTTTAGAGCTGTTTAATACTCATCATATTGATATTATCCTTACAGATATTCTTATGCCAAAGATGAATGGCATAGAGTTTGCACGCCTTGTGCGCCAAAGCCCCCATAATGCCAAATGCCCCATTATCATCGCCACCGCACACACAGAAGTGAGCTACTTGCTTGATGCTATAAGCCTGCAAGTTGAAGGCTATATCTTAAAGCCCCTTGATGTCAAAGAGCTGCTATCCACACTGCATAAGGCGATTTTACCCCGCCTACAAGCCCAAGAGATCCGCGATAAAAATCTCTTGCTAGGGGCGATTGCGACATTTGTGGGAGGCAAAAAGATAGAGATTATCCAATTTCTCTTCACGCATTGCGATAAGGATAATATGTTTTATGGCTCGTATGAAGACATTATCGAGCAGCTCAATGTCAGCAAGCCCACGATTGTAAAGACATTTCATCAGCTTATGGAAGTAGGGCTACTTAGCAAAATCCGCAACAAAGTCTATCGTATCAATATGCCTCAGGGCTAGAATCCTAAAAGCTAGAATCTATATAGGCGTATGTGGCAATAAACAAAAAAGGCTTAGAATAAATCTGTGAATGAGGTATTTATTTGAAGTTTTTAGATGGCTTTGCTCGGCGTTTGCTTGGGTGTGTCTTTGCTTAAGCAATTTTGGACAGCTTGGCTAAAAGGCAAATAATCTCTTCAATCTGGATTTTATATAGTGTATCTGCATATACAATGCGCTCTTGGCGTGTTTTTGCTAGAGTTTGTGCGATTAAATGCCAAGCGCATTTGTGCTAAGTGATAGGCTTTAGCGCATTTGTATTTGGTGTAGTTATGTCGCAAGTGGTGTTTTTGTGTATAATGTAGCTATATGCAAACAAGGTGGCAAGAATGAGCAAGATTGTAGGCAAATTGCAATTGGGGATTAACGCAAAGGTATCAATTAGCACGACATTTTTGGTGCTTGTGAGCTTTAGCGTTTTGGCGTGGTTTGTGTATTTTAATGCGCAAAAGACCATAACGCTCATTGAATATGAGACACAAAGCAAGCAGGTCTTGCAGCTAGAAAATCTCATCAATGTCTATATCGATGAAAAAAAGCGACTCATCAATAAGCTTGCCAAAGAGGCATTAGCAAGTGGCTTAAACGAAGCGCAAATGATCCAAAATCTCCGTTTGATCCAAGAAGCAGGAGACTTCAATCTCTCATATATCGGCTTAGAATCTAGTGGCAGAATGTTACGAGGCAATGGCAAGCACCAATATCCACAAGATGGCTATGATCCGCGCACGCGAAGCTGGTTTCAAATCCCTAAAAAATCCCTACAAGATGAAGTGCTAAGCGAGCCTTGGATCCAAAACTCCTATAAGATTCCGGTCTTTGGCTTTGCTTCTCCTATCATTGAAAATGGTCGCTTTATAGGGGTGGCAAGTGCGGACATCGCCCTAAAATCGCTTAATGCCTATATCCACGCACAAGATGAAAAGATAGGTAGTCAGGGGATTATTGTCATAGATACAAATGGCAATTATGTCAGCCATAGTGATGAGGGCAAGATTTTACAAAGTGATGAGTTTGCCAAAGCGATAAAGAGTGCCTTTAGTGCTGATAAACCGACCTTTAGACTAGAATCCAGTATTGCAACTTGCAGGCTAGAGTCTCAAACGCAATGGCTGCTTTGCTCCATTATCCCAGAATCTCGCATAGCCGATGCGCTAAGTAAAAATAACAAACCCATTTTCATTATGCTCTTTATCTTTGCGCTTATTCTTGTTGTGGTTTTGTATTGTATCCTTGCGTATTTGCTAAAGCCCATTAAGCGTATCAAAAAAAGCTTGCTAGAGTTTTTTGACTTTTTGAATCACAAGCGTCCAAGCGTGCAGGCTCTTGTCTTGCGCAGTGGCGATGAGTTTCAAGAAATGGCAGAAGCCATTAGCGATAATGTCAAAACAATCCAAGCCAATGTTTTAAAAGACACGCAGTCTTTGGACGACTTTTTTAAAGCGGTGGAGAGTATCAAGCAGGGGTATTTGCGCTTG
Organism: Helicobacter zhangjianzhongii; assembly: GCF_030249855.1. Taxonomy (NCBI): domain Bacteria; kingdom Pseudomonadati; phylum Campylobacterota; class Epsilonproteobacteria; order Campylobacterales; family Helicobacteraceae; genus Helicobacter; species Helicobacter zhangjianzhongii. The sequence continues at coordinate 34,156 of NZ_JANURN010000004.1, read as the reverse complement.
CAGCTCCATACCAATGCTAGCAATCCCCAGCTAACGCAGCTTGGCGCGCTGTTTAATGAAATGCTAGCATCGCTTGATATGAATGTATCGCGTGTGCTAGAGATTCTTAACCGCTATGCTGATAATGACTTCCAAGATGGGCAATCAAGCAAGGACCTAGCCCTTGCAGGAGAGCTACAAGCGATGAATCAAGGCATAAATCATCTTGGTGAAGAAATACGGAAAATGCTTTTTACAAGTCTTGATTTTGCCAAATCGCTTAACTGCAAGGCAAAAGATCTTGAAGAATCTGTCCAAGCCCTAACGACAAGCACACAGCGGCAGGCGGATTCTCTAGGAAAGACCACAGAGGTAGTAAGAGAGATCACAGAATCTATGCAGGGCATTGATAGCAAAGCCCAAGAAGTAATCCAGCAAGGCGAGGATATCAAAAAGATTCTAGGCTTTATTGCTGAAATCGCCGACCAGACTAATTTGCTAGCCCTAAATGCTGCCATAGAAGCAGCAAGAGCAGGGGAGCACGGCAGAGGCTTTGCAGTCGTTGCTGATGAAGTAAGAAATCTCGCTGAACGCACGCAAAAAAGCCTAGGCGAGATCGGAGCTAGTGTGAATCTTCTGGCACAAAGTATCAATGAGATGGGCGAGTCGATCCGAGCGCAGATGGATAGTGTCGAGCATATCAACGATAGCATTGCCCAGCTAGAAGAGACCACCCAGCACAATGCCCAAACCGCAAGCAAAACACAAGAAATTAGCCTAGGGATCGAAGAGATCGCGCAAGATATTTTGCAAGATGCTAATAAAAAGAAATTTTAGATTCTAGGCGATCCTATTGCGATATGGGAGATTAAGCGATGTGGGTAAATTTCTCTAGGTGCGTATAGTTGCTAGCAATGTGAGCTGACTAAAGCGCGCGAGCGCACGCTAGTTGCTGCTTGGCTAATTACTATTTGGCGTGGGGGTAGCTTGTGGCTCTTTGATTTTGTTGTTTTTTAGGACTTTGCCATAGCTTAAGGATACACCGATGAAAAGATTGCTTGCTGGCTTGTTGATATAGCGACCTTTTAGGAGATAGAAGCTTATAAATGGTGAAATGGTGAAGCTGTTCCACAGGGTTGTATCAAGGCGGAGATTGCATTCTAGCTCGTGCTCTGGGTTGCGTAGATTGGGGTAGTTGTTGATAATATAGTAGCGGTAGTTTAGCAGCGAGCTAAACTGCACGCCCTCGCGTAGCATACGCTTAAGCGATAGCCCTGTCTCCACACCCATAGATTCTATGAGATTATGCACATCGCTAAAATCTTCTTCGCCAAAGAGATTAAGCTTGAGATTCTCAACATATTTGCCATCAAAGAGCCTAACCCCAGCGGCAAAGCGAAAAAACTTCTTGCGATATGGGAGATTAGGCGATGGGGTGAATTCACCTTGTAGGCTTAGCTGGGCATAAGGACCAATCTCGCCGCCGCCGATTTTATCTAGCTTCCAGATCCTTTGTGTATATCCCGTGGAAAATAGGATTCTATCAAGTGTTTTGTTTCTTAAGCGTTTTTTGGGTGATAAAAAGACCATTGTCTCGCCGTATTCGGCAAGGAGAGAGTTAAAAAACACAAAGCGTTTGGAGTAGTAATCCGCCAGCACATAGCCATAAAATTGCATTATCAGCTGAGAATCACCACTAAGGCGACTATTGGCAAATTGCGCATAGGGGTCTTGATTGGTGATTTTAGTCGAAGAAAAATTGACAGAAACGCGCGTTAGATCAACTAGCCAACCTTCTCGCTCTATATCTATATCTAGCTTCTTGTTTGCAGGATTGGCGTGTGCATAGAGACCACACGCCAAGCATAGTGCAAAAAGCTTAGGCAGACTATTTGGAATTTGGGATATGGTGCGAGAAATTTGAAATATGTTTGATAAGATTTTTTTCATCAAAGATCACATCTTGCTGGGCGGCTTCTTTGACAAGGGCTAGGGCTTCATTAGTATTGTAGTCATTGCCCCCTTCATAAGGCTCAAAAATACGATTAGTAATCGCTAGGGCATACGCATTTTTCTTGATACTTGGCGGTGCAGAGTGTGGGTTGATCGCATAGACAACAGTCTGGATCAAGACTTCATCAAATTTCCAATGATCAAAGCAGTAAGCTAGGAATGAAATATGATCGACACCGAAGAATTCTTGCTCGATTAGCGCGATATTTTTAAAGTCATTTGCTTTAAGCGCATCGCGGAATTCTTTGTCTTTTTTGGATCGAATAAGCACACTTGAGAAAAGGATCATACCAAGCCGCAAGAGCATAGCGCACGGGATCAAGGTTTGAGAGAGCTTGCGGTCTTCTTCATTGAGCCAATTTGAGATGAAATCCACTTCTTTAGAGCAAGTGCCTATGAAGATATTTGTATCAAGTCCATAGGGGCTGACATTGATTTTTATCCTAGAGCGTAGAGAATCTGCCATTACGATATTTTTGACATTTTCTATCCCAAGTAATGCAATGACTTGGTTGATCGTGGAGATTTCTTGAGAGAATCCATAGTAAGCAGAATTTGCAGTTTTGAGCAGATTGGCAGTAGCTAGTGGGTCTTTGGAGATAATATCCACCACACCTTTTATCTCTATTTTTGATCCCTTTTCATCGATATAATCGCGCAATTTGATCACTGTGTTAGGCAAGGGGGGGAGATTTTGCTCTATGAGTGTTAGAAGTATATCATTCATTCACATATCCTTATTGGGTATAAACTCCACTAGAATGAAGCCTTGTTTGCGGTCTCCATTCTATCCAAAATTTATTTGGTTTGTGGTTAATGCGCTAAATATTTGCGCGGTAGCCTTGCTGCGATACTTATAGTGTAAATCGACTAAAACTACAAGGAATCAAATAAGAATCTAAGCTAAATAAAGGTATCTTTTATAATCTATTTTAATATATTGGTTTGTTCTTATGGAGATGATTTCACTTATTATTGTCGCTGGGCTTGGGCTGTCGATTATGCTTAATCTCGCGCTTAAATACTTCGATATTCCAGCGATCATTGGCTATATTGTTACGGGCGTGTTGATTGTCTATATCTTTGACATTCGTGGTAATGACATACTTACAGATGTAGCGGAGTTTGGGATTGTTTTTTTGATGTTTATGATCGGGCTAGAATTTAGCTTTGATCGCCTAAAATCTATGCGCCAAGAGGTGCTGACATTTGGGATCTTGCAAGTATGTATCACAACTTGTGCCTTTTTGCTTGTTAATTACTATGTGCTTGGATTCTCCTTTGTCTTCTCGCTTGTGGTGAGTATGGGCTTCTCGCTGTCTTCTACGACCATTGTCCTTAGCCACTATGAAGCAAATAGGCAGCTTGATACATCATTTGGCAAAAATGCCGTGGGGATTTTGATTATGCAAGATATTGCCGTGATCCCGATTTTGCTGATTTTAGCCATTATGACAGATTCTCAAGCATCGCTAGGAGATATGCTTATCAAAACTTTCATTTCAGGCGTGCTAGTGCTAGCACTTTTGCTAATCCCGGGGCGGTGGCTGGCAGTGCGTATGCTCTCGCGTGCTGCGCGTGCTAAGACCAATGAGCTATTTATGGCAAGCGTGCTATTTCTAGTGCTAGGCTCCGCGCTTTTGGCACATAGCTTTGGCTTTTCTATGTCACTTGGCGCATTTATCGCTGGTATGAGTATTTCTAAGACACGATTCCGCTATCAAGTGCAATCAGATTTGTCGCATTTCAAAGACATTTTTCTTGGGTTGTTTTTTGTTACCGTGGGCTTGCAGATTGATGTGGATTTTTTAATGCAGGAGTTTTTTGCTCTTATGTTGGCATTAGCCCTTGTTATGGTGTTTAAAACAGCGGTTGTGTATTGGATTTTGCGGTGGTTTCGTAGCTATCAAAGTGCGCTTAAAACCGCTCTTTCGCTCTGTCAAATCGGGGAGTTTTCTTTCGCTATTTTTCTTATGGCAAATCGGGAAAATATCTTTGCCGAGCGCATTAGCGGCGGGCTATTTGGCGCGCTAGAAGATGCTGGGATCATTAGCTTTGGTGATGGGGATATTTATCAGTTTTTCGTGCTTATGGTAACTTTTTCAATGATTGCCACGCCATTTATCTTGAAGTATTTAGATCCTATTTGTGCCTTTGTGCTTAAGCAAAAGCTAGCCCAATCTCACGCAAGTGATGAGCTTGCACAAATCCCAAGTGATTTGAAAAATGGGCATATTATCGTGGTGGGCTATGGGGAGTTTGGGATAGAGGTGGTGGATTTGCTAAAGCAAGCGGGCAAGACTTATGTCGCAGTGGATTCTGATGGCGAGCGCGTGGAGCTTGGGCTCAAGCTTCAAGATCGCGTAGTCTATGGCAATATCAAGCAAGTGGAGTTTCTCAAACTGCTAAAGCCCAAAGATGCGCAATGTATGATCCTAGCTATCGATGATGCAGAGACGATTAAGGATATTTGCGATGAGGTGCTAGACTTTGACCCACATATCCCTATCATCGCAAAAGTGGATTCTAGGGAAGTGCAAGCAAGCTTAGATGCCATTGATGTGATCAACTTCAACTCCCGCACAGAGATCGCAAAGCTCTTAGTGCAAAAGGCAGTGGAGTTCTAGGCTGCGTTTTGGTATCGCGCTTTGGCATTGTGAGAGGTTAGCGCGACTTTGCGGATAAGGCATAGCTTTTTAGCAATCACAAAATCCACGCCCTTTGCCCTAGAATCTTTGGGAGAGAAGCCGCAGCTAGAGCCGTGAGCATTGAAAAGGCGTAATGATCCATAGCATAAAATCTAGTTTGCAAAAGTGGATTCTAGTCCTACACGCGTGATCTTAGCTTGCGATCTTTGGGCAGCCATCTTGCAAGTTGTAAAAAGGGCTTTAAACATTAGGGTGAGAGTCTTTAAGAAATGCTCGCAAGCTTTTATACTCATCTTTACTAAAATACCGCCACTTGCCCACAGGCAGGGCATTAAGCCTAGCAAAGCCATAGCGCACACGGCGCAAATCAAGCACACTTGCCTTAAAATAGCCAAAAAACCGCCGCAGCTCTCTATTGCGCCCTTCTTGGATCACGACCTTAAGCCGCGATAGTGTGGGGGTGCTTTTGATAATCTGCCACGAGATAAATGGCGCAAACTCCATTGCCACAATCTCACTATGGCTATGTCCGCCGCGCCTAGCATCGCTGGCTTTAAGCCCATTTTCCATAGCTTCTAGCATTGCTTGAGTTATGGGCTTGTCGATTTTGATGATGTATTCTCGCTCGAGGTTGCTATGCATAAGCGCGCTAACAATGCTCTTAGAATCCCCTAAGATAAGCAGCCCTTCACTTGAAAAATCTAGCCGCCCCACAGGGATAAATGCGCGAAATCTGGATTCTAGGCTATCATAGATCACTCTCCTTGCGCGATCATCGCGCTTGCTTACAAGCTCGCCTTTGGGCTTATGGTAGATGATAAATGTATAATCATCAGCCTTTTTGGGCTTTAGCTGCTTGCCATCGATGAAGATCTTATCATCTTTGGTGATCATCGCGCCTAGCTGGGCTTTTTGGCGATTGATACGCACACGCCCTTGGGCGATGAGCGAGTCGGCTTCTCGGCGTGAGTATGCGCTATTGTGCGCGATAAAGGTATTTAGTCGCATAAGCCTAGTAGAATCGCTTCTTTGGCGTGGTAGCTTATGATGATGTCTGCGCCCGCGCGTTTGAAGCTTAGGAGATTTTCTTCTAGCACACGCTCATAATCGATAATTCCGGCTTTTTGCGCACATTTTAGCATTGCATATTCTCCGCTGACATTATAGATAGCAATGGGAGCTAGCGTGGCTTGTGCTATATCACGCACAATGTCTAAAAACGCTAAAGCGGGCTTTACCATCAAAATATCCGCGCCTTCTTGCGCATCAAGCAGGCTCTCAAGCAGGGCTTCTTTGGCATTGGCAATATCTTGCTGATAGCTTCTGCGATCGCCAAAGCTTGGGGCAGATTCTGCTACATCGCGGAATGGTCCATAATACGCGCTAGCAAATTTGGTGGAGTAGCTCATTATAGGGATATGCGCAAAGCCGCTAGAATCTAATGCCGCGCGTATGGCTCGCACCATTTGATCCATAGAGGCACTTGGGGCGATCATATCTGCACCTGCTTGGGCTAGAGTGATAGCCTGCTCTGCTAGAATCCGTAAAGTCGCGTCATTATCCACGCTACCTAGCTTTTCATCAAGTATGCCACAATGCCCGTGGCTGGTGTATTCACAAAAGCATAAATCCACAACCACAAGCAGCTCTGGGCAGGCGATTTTAATCGCAGCAATAGCGCGGCAGACAATGCTATCAGGCTGCAAGGCGTGGCTACCTTGAGCGTCTTTGTCCTTAGGGATACCAAAAAGCACTATGCCTAAAATCCCAAGCTTAGCCACCTCCTCGCACTCTTTTACAAGCGTGTCGATACTCATTTGATATACGCCCGGCATAGAAGCAATCTCGCGCTTAATCTGCTTCCCCTCGCACACAAACAAGGGCAGAAGAAAATCGCTTTTGTGCAGGCGATTTTGACGCACAAGAGCGCGTAGGGCGGGATTATAGCGCAAGCGGCGCGGACGCAAAAAAGTGGATTCTAGGCTGTGGGGTTTGGCGGGTGTAGGTGGTGGTGTCATATTGAGCCTTGCATAGATTAAATGTGGTAATATAGCACTGCTTTTATAAAAATATTGTAAAGATTTGGGGCTAGGCTATGTATGCGCAGTTTGATATATCGCTAATGTTGCAATACCTTAAAAACAAAGGATACAAGCAAGATGAGCTATCAGCGATGAGCGATGAGCGTATTTTGAAGCTCTATCAAGATATAGCAAGAGAGTTTATCCTGCAAGCCCAAGATGTGCTAGAGACTAGCCCAGAGCACGAGAATCTACGCAAAAAAAGCACGACTATTATGCCAGAGACCATCGCACTGATCGGGCGGGATTTGTGCAAGCTGTATGAAGAGATAGATAATTATATCGATCTATACTCTGTGCGTGAGCTAGCAAATCTCCTGCTCTCTGCTTTGCCCGGGGTAAAGCTTGCTAAAGTGGAAAAAATGGTGCGTATAAAAATCCGTGAGCTACAAGAAATCTGGCTATTAGAGCTAAAGGACAATCTAAGCTCACTCCCTGAAGAAGAGCGCGACACGCTTATGGAGTATTATCTAGCGCGTAAAGATGACTTGCCTATGCTAAGGGATATTTATCAAAAGTCCAAAGACCCAGCCTATCTTGATGAGATCTGCGATCTTGCGCATATCAAGCTATCGATGATCAAAGAGTATATGCCAGATGAGCTAGAATCCAACTATAAAAGCTTCTATGATCACAGCCCAGAAAAGCTCTCTGTGATCCAAAGTATCCTAGCCTTAACGGCTGCATATAGCAAGGGAGCGTTACTAGGAATGTCTATCAAAGAGCTACAAGAAATGCTTGAAGAGCTACAAGAAAAAGAACAAGAGCAAGCCGAGCAAAAGGCACTTGTGGATAGGTATTTTGAGAGATTTAAAGCAGCCTTGCACGATCCAGATGACCAGCACTTCACAAATGTCTGCCTAGATGCAGCAAGCGAGCTTCCGCGCCCAAGATTCCAAGAGCTAGCCACAGAGCTAAGCAGGCATTATAAGCATTTTCATCAACGCTTTAGTGATGTAAGCAAAGAATATAAAGATATGCAGAATCTACAAATTGTGTTTTAGCGTGGCAAATTTGGCGCGGTGGGATATTTTGTTTTTGGCTGTTTTGTGGTATCCTAGAATCCACTTTATGTAAAGGAGTTGTGATGAAAAAGAACATTGTGTTTTTTGAAGCAAAAGGCGGGAGTGATAAGGGACCTGATGGATATAGAAAAGACACTATGCCTATGGTCAATGCGCTTAAAGCAAAGGGCTGGAATGCGGAGGTGGTGTTTTTCACCGATGATATTTTGCGCAATGAGAGCGAGCGCAATGCGATTTATGAGCGCGTTAGGGAGAGTGCTGATGGCTATGTATCGCGCGTAAATCCGGGGAATTTGAAAGAAGAGAAACTCTACTTTGATGTGCTACGCAAGCTTTGCAATGATGGGCTTGTAGGTATGTCTCACCCAGATGCGATGATCGGCTATGGGGCAAAAGACGCGCTTACAAAGCTAGCTAGCACAGATCTTGTGCCTGATGATACTTATGCCTACTACGATATTGCGACTTTTAAAAGCACTTTTCCCAAAAGCCTTGCCAAAGGTGAGCGTGTTTTGAAGCAAAATCGCGGCTCCACAGGGGAAGGGATCTGGCGCGTGCGGCTAGAATCCGCAAGCGATTATGGCAAGCTAGAATCTCTCCCGCTAGATACGACAATCATCTGCACAGAGGCTAAAGACAATCACACTGAAACGCGCAAGCTTGGGGAGTTTATGGATTTTTGCGAGCAATACATCATCGGTGATAATGGAATGCTTGTGGATATGACCTTTTTGCCGCGCATTAAAGAGGGTGAGATTAGAATCCTAATGCTCTATAAAACGCCTGTATATGTCGTGCATAAAAAGCCTGCTGAAGGGGGCGATGCTTTCTCTGCGACACTCTTTAGTGGGGCGAAATACCGCTATGATGAGCCTAAAGACTGGCAATCACTCATTGATTGGTTTTTAGTCCAGCTCCCAGAGATCCGCACAAAGCTTGGCAACTATGATCTGCCACTAATTTGGACAGCAGACTTTATCCTAGATACTGATGAAAACGGCAAGGACAAATATGTCCTAGGTGAAATTAACTGCTCTTGTGTGGGCTTCACAAGTCCGGCAGAGTTTATGGAGAAAATCGCTGTAATGGTGGGTGATAATATCGTAGAAATCGTTAGCGAGAAAAAGGCGTAATACAAGAGCCGCTGCCCTAGCGGCTCTCTGCATATTTAGATTCTTTGACTGCACATTCTTATATCCTTGTTTTAGTCGTGATTTTTTGTATTTTTAAGCTGGGTTTTTGCTTTGCTGTTGTGGCTTTGCTTGGCTCACTAGAATCTGGCGTGCTTAGTTTGGCGCGGTGTGATATGGCTTAGGCACAGGACTAACTATAATAATAAGAAAAACTTTTATTTTTTAAGTTATATTTCATTTTTGCTTCACTACTATGCCAAAGTTTTTAATAATCATTTGCAGTATTGTAAATGTGATAAAACGCTATTGCACAAATACAAAGGATATGTATGAAAACTCCACCCCCAATCAATCGCCCACTCTATACGATAATAACGCATAGGAACTCTTGCTTTTTGCTGCTTGCTCCATTGCTGCTTCTAGCCCAGCCAGATGAAGCCAAGCAGCCATATCAAGACGCCTCCCAAGCAATGTCCCAAGAAGTAGCCCAAAAAGCTCGCAAAGAATCCACACAACCGCAACACGATCAAGGCAGCTCTAGCCTAGAGACAAAAATGCTAGCCGAGCAGGTCGTTACTGCAAGCGGCTTCCACCAAAGCCACTTGCTAGCCCCAGCTTCAATTTCTGTAGTAAGCCCCCAAGACATCGCCTCTCGCCCTGTGCGCGATCTAGCAGAGGCTTTGGCAAATGTGCCGGGCGTGAGCATAGATGCTAGTGTGAGCAAAACAGGGGGCTATGGTATCTCTATCCGCGGTATGCCAAGCTCCTACACACTTGTGCTAATCGATGGCAAGCGCGTAAATGCGGATTCTAGCCTTTTCCCCAATGGCTTTGGTGACTCTACCACGAGCTTTATGCCTCCACTCTCTATGATAGAAAAAATAGAAGTCGTGCGAGGTCCTGCCTCCACGCTCTATGGCAGCGATGCGATCGGCGGTGTGGTCAATATCATCACCAAGCAGAGATATGATAAATGGGGAGCTAGCTTTGGCTATGACTATACTTTCCAAGAGAATAAATCCTTTGGCAATACGCAAGGGTTTAATTTCTACACCGCAGGTCCCTTGAATGAAGCGAAAAATTGGGGATTATCATTGCGAGGGCGGCAATACAACAGAGAGTTTGTCCCTAGCACCAATCTCTCTAAATACCCATCTGTGTCAAATGGGCAGGAGTCTCAATCCACTGCTGGTAGAAATACTATCGTAGGGCTAGCTCCATTTTCTAGCTACAATGTGGGAGGCAGGCTAAGCTGGAGCGAGCTAGCAGAAGTGGGAGGCAAGCCTAGAAACTCCGCATATCTCGATATTGACTACTCACAGCAAAATTACGACAACTCTCAAGGACTCCTAGGCACTTACAAAGCCGATGGCACAGGCAGCGAGCAAGACAAGCAAGCAGCAAATGGCTATGGCAGTGAAATGGATTTCTATCGGCTTAATGTGGTTGCCGCACATAAGGGGCATTACCACGATAGCCTAGAATCCACTTTTCAAACCTTTAGCACAGATTCAAGTTTGCAGTATAACTTCACTGCTAATCCCAACCGCTATGTGCCAAAAGCCGCTGCCGCAGCACCGACAAATGGCGTGAGCGCAGGCGATAGCAGAGAGCTAGAGAGCCAAGATATAATCATCGATCACAAAAGCAATGCGTTTTTTGCCTTTGGCGATCATATTGGGCTAAATGCAAGCCTAGGCGGGCGGTATTGGTATAACACCTTTAGGGACAAAATCTTCCAAGTAGGGGGCAAAAGCGCGACCCAAGATCAGCATATTGGTGCGATCTTTGGCGAGGGCGAGCTAGGCGTATATGACCGCTTGTTTTTGACAGCAGGCATACGAGGGAATTTCAACTCTATCTTTGGGGGTAATGCCAGCCCTAGAGTCTATCTCTCTTATAATGCTATAAAGCGCGGGTGGCTCGCTTTCAAAGGTGGGATCTCCACAGGGTATAAAACCCCAGCCCTGCCCAATCTCATCAATGGCATAGCCAACCTAAGCGGACAAGGATCAACCCACACCTATGGCAATCCAAACCTAAAGCCAGAATCTAGTATCAACTATGAATTATCCGCCCTAAGCGATAATCCCTACTTCTCTGCTTCTATCACGGGCTTTTACACTAACTTTACTGATAGGATCTCCACCACTCCAAGTGTGAGCCAAGGACAGGTGATCAATGGCTTTACCTGTGGGGCTAGCTCTTGCTCAAGCTATGTTAATGTCGATGAGGCTATAAGCTATGGCGCGGAGACTTCGCTTGCTATTAAGCCAATTAGCGTGGGCTATGGCACGATAGGGCTAAATGCCGCCTACACTTTCACCCTCACAGAGATCACCAAATCCCAAGACAAAAAGGCGATTGGCACGCGCTTGCAGAATGTGCCTCTGCATAATTTCACTGCCTCTATCAACTATGATAGCAGGCACTTTGGCGCGTATATCCGCCAAGAGTATAAAGCCGGGATTTATCGTGGCGATCCTAATATCGCAGGGACTGCAGCTGCGACACTTGGGGCATACTACAAGCCAATTGCCCTAACCCACTTGGGCGCATACTACCGCGTGAGCGACCGCTTACGCATAAATGCCGCGGTGTATAATCTCTTTAATGTCAATTTTGTGGATTATCAACGCTATACCACTACTAGCACACCAAACTACAACTACGCTAATGCCTACAACTATATCCGTGAAGGTAGGAGATATTATATCTCTGTGCAAATGGACTTTTAGCGGCGTGCTAGGGCTAGCCAGCCCTAGAATCCACTTTTGAAATAACGCCCTTTTTCTCTCACTTGCGAGACACTGCGCCAGCAGTGGCGCGGCAAAGCAAGGCGAAGCCGCAGCTTCTTTAGTAATCCACAAACGAAGTTTTTAGCAATCCTAGAATCCTTTGCTGGCTCGTTTAGAATTGAGACGATGCTAGAATCCACTTTTGAAAAAGTGGATTCTAGGTTTGTGCTATGGATTGCCACGCTCGCTTCACTCGCTCGCGATGACAGAAGAGATAGCGTAGCGTAAGGCTCGCGATGACAATTTGAGCTTTCACACTAGAATCCACTTTTTCAAATAACGCCCTTTTTATGGTCATTGCGAGCTTTGGCGCAAGACAAAGCGTGGCAAAACGAGCGAAGCGAAGTTTCTTTAGAAAACAAGTAAAGACCGCGCTTGTTTAGTAATCTACAAACACAAAGGAAAGTTGTGGGATTGGGATAAATGCAAGGAGATGAAATAGATAGGCTTTAGCGTGGTTTGTGTGTATGTGGGGGAGAGAAGTAAAGCGGGGGCGGTTATTTGATAAGTGCGCTTAGTGTTTTGAAGCTTGGGTGCTTGGCGGTGTGCATAGCACCAAAGAGTATGGATTCTACATTTGTGATCTTTGCTCCAGAATCTGCCATAAGCTGCAGGGCATTGTGGTGATTGGCTGGATCGCGTGAGCTTAGAGCGTCATTTGCCACCCATACTTCAAAGCCGAGTTTGCGTGCGTGCAGGACACTTTGCAGCACACAGATATGGCTCTCTATGCCGCAAATAAGCAGATTTCGCACGCCAAGGGATTGTATATGTGCAGTAATTTGCTCATCGCCAAAAATGCTAAAAGAGACTTTCTCTAGCACAAGGGCTTGCGGTGTGCTGGATTCCGCTGGGTGCGGTGCTAGGGTGGGGTGAAAGTGGATTCTAGGATCGGTGCTGCCTAGACCTTTTGGATATTGCTCGGTGATAAGGATTGGGATTTGCAAGGCGGCTGCTCCGGCAAGCAGGGTGTTTGTCTTATGGATAATGCGAGAAGACTCCCACATCGCAGGCACAAGCTTTTCTTGCACATCAATAACTACAAGCGCACTAGAATCTAGCCCAAACAATCCATAAGAAAAATGCTCCATTTTATGTCCTTAAATTATGCCCTTTGTCGTGTGCCTAGAGCTTTGAGACGATCGCTTCTGTATCTTGAGCGATGATTAGCTCCTCATTTGTTGGGATCACGCATACTTTGACTTTAGAATCCGGGGTTGAAATGATGGCTTCTTGTCCGCAGGCATTGTTGGCTTCAGTATCGAGCTTCACGCCTAAAAACTCCAAATGCTCTACAATCATTCCGCGGATAAACTTGGCATTTTCACCCACACCGCCACAGAAGCTAATGGCATCTACACCAATAAGCACCGCGCAATAAGAGCCGATGTATTTTAAGACACGATAGGCAAATGCCGCGCGTGCAAGTTTGGCGCGCTCATCGCCCTTGAGATCTGCATCTAAGAGATCTCTAAAGTCGCTTGATAGACCAGAGATACCAAGCACACCGGATTTTTTGTTTAAAATATTCACGATTTCTTTGGTGCTTAGTTTTTCTCTATCGGCGATATATTCTAAAATGGCTGGATCTAGATCCCCGCTTCTTGTCCCCATAATCAACCCTTCAAGCGGAGTTAGCCCCATACTTGTATCCACAGATTTGCCATTTTTCACCGCACAGATAGAAGAGCCATTGCCTAGGTGACATACGATGATTTTGGAGCTATGATAATCTAGCCCTAAGTATTCCGCTGTCCTACGGGAGACATATTTATGGCTTGTGCCGTGGAAGCCATATCTACGCACTTTATGCTTCTCATACCACTCATAAGGCACGCCATAGGTGTAGGCTTTTGGCGGCATACTTTGGTGGAAAGCTGTGTCAAAGACACCGACCATAGGGACATTTGGCATAAGCTCTTGGCACGCTCGCACGCCGATGATATTAGCAGGATTGTGCAGTGGAGCTAGCATAGAGCATTCAGCAACTTCGCTTAAGACTTTTTCATCAATAAGCACAGATTCTTTGAAATACTCTCCACCATGCACAAGTCTATGTCCCACGGCAGAAATCTCTGCTAATGAACCTACCGCGCCTTTATCGACTAGGTGCTGCAAGACAAGCTGTATGGCTTTGGCGTGGGATTCTATGGGGGTTTTTGTGCTGAGTTTTTCTCCCTTGTCGTTTTTGTAGTTTATCTCACTTCCATCAAGACCGATTCTATCGCATATCCCTGAAGCTAGCACCTTGGTCGTGCTTGTTTGTATGAGCTGAAATTTCAACGATGAGCTTCCGCAATTGACAACTAAAACATTCATACTCTCTCCTTGTGAGTTGTGATATGGCGTGGTGTAGCCTAGCATTGGGACTGCCTTTAAGCAATCGCAAATCTAGTGTAGGGGATTTCGGCTTAATGCACAAAAATTTACAAAATGCATTTGGGATTTTGTGTAGTTTTAACACATTTTATAATGGGATTTTTATGTATAGTGGAGAAGTGCCTGTGATCATAGGCAAGATTGGGGAATATTTGTTATACAATCGTGGATAGATGTTTAGATTCTACGCATTTATTGTGTTGATATGGGTGGCATAAGTGTGCGGTCAATAAGACTGCTTGGCAGTGCAAGTGCGCTAAGGAGCATAGATTCTAGTGCGCGTTGCTCGCCATTGTCGCTCTCGTGGTCAAAACCTAGTAAATGCAATAATCCGTGCAAAAAGAGCAGGCATAATTCATCACAGAGACTATGGGCGCGCTCATCGCTTATGCTTGTGGCTAGGGGTAGGTTTATCACAATACTTCCTAGTGGGATTGGTGGGGGCTGTGGGGATTTTTTGGATTCTGGGATTTGCGGAGCGGTAGCAATCGCGCTTGTTGCGCTGGCTTTATGATCTAGGCTTGTAGGATCTTGCTTGGGCATATCTAGCGGTGCAAGCGGGAAGCTTAGCACATCTGTGGCATAGTCTTTACCCATAGATTCTAGGTTAAGCGTGCGCATATCTTCTTGACACACCAAAATGACTTCAATGTCTTTTTGCAAGAGTGGGGCTGTGCGCTCTAGGTGGATTCTAGCGTGCATTAGCTCTTGGCTTGATGGCGCGTGCGAGATAATGATGGCTTGGAGTGTTTCTACTATGTCGTGTAGCTTTTGGTGCAAGGTTTGTAGCGAGATGGAATCTAGCTTGTTTGTCGAGTCAGTTAGCTCAATCATTGCGCCTCCTTAATATGCTGCAAAAAGTGGATTCTAGGATTTGTAGCTAGTGTAGAGAATCCATAATATCCACGGCTTTTATAAGTCGGTCTTTGTCAAAGTGTGTGTAGATTCTACTTGTGTTTAGATCTGCGTGTCCTAGGGCTTCTTGGACTAGGACTAAGTCTTTGTGCTTTTGATAGAGCAAGGTGGCAAAGGAGTGGCGCAGCATATGTGCGCCCATTTTTTCCTTTTTTATCCCAATGTTTAAGAGCATTTTACGCACGATCCCATAGACATAGGGCTGGCTTAGGGGCTTGCCTTTTTTGTTGCAAAAAAGCAGATTGCTCTGGATATTTGGGATTTCTTCTCGCAGAGTAAGCCAGCTGTGCAAAAGCTGCTTGATATGCGAGGCTTTGATCATCACCACGCGGTATTTATCGCCTTTGCCTTGAATGGTTAGCATAAAGACATCGTTTTCTTGGATTACCTTTTGTGCTTGGAGATTGATCGCCTCGCTTACGCGGATCCCGGTGTAGATGATAAACTTTACAATCAAGCGATCTCTAGCTTGGGTTTTAGCAGGCAAGGGCGTGGTATCAATAGAGTGTAAAAACCGCTCTAGCTCATCAGTCTTTAAAAAGGTCGGGAGCTTCACGCCGCTTTTGCCACGCGTGCCGGCTAGGTTTTTTAGCTCGATGTTAAAGATATAGGATTTGCCTGATTCATCTTCATTGTGCTTATCAATAAAGCCAAAAAAGCCGATTAGTGCTATGCGGTAGTTGCGTTTAGTGGCATTAGAGAGTCTAGCGGTGCTTAGGGTGATAAACTCTGCTAAAAAAACTTCATCAATCTCTTCTAAATCCTGTATCCTAGAATCCTGCAAAAATCTCCCGAGTCGCAAAAGTGGCAGAGCGTAGGTGTTGATCCCTGTCATACCGCTATTTCTGGCTTGCTTGATAGACTCGGTTAAGTGGGCTAGGCTCGTGGCATCGCGGATAGAATCTAGACTTTTGCTTAGAGTGCTTGAGTCGTGGATATGGCGGTTGGAGAGAGTGGTGATTTTGTGGATAAAGAATTTTCCAAGCCAAAAGACATAATTGCCTAGCAGCGTGGAGCGAGATCGCAAGGGGTAGGTCATAGAGAGCCTTGTGAGAAATTTGGGCATTATAACATTACGCTATCAATAGATACAATAAAATAAAAGCTTAAAATAAGTAGAATACGCGCAATTGTGCTAAGGAGTAGAGATGAAGAGACAAATTTGGTCAAATCGTTTGACTTATATTTTAACAGTAGCTGGAGCTACCATAGGCTTTGGAGCGACTTGGCGTTTCCCTTATCTTGTGGGCGAGTATGGCGGAGGGGCGTATGTGGCTGTGTTTGTGCTGGCGATGCTTTTTGTGGGGATTCCCATTATCTTGGTAGAAAATGTCATCGGCAGAAGAGCGCATACAAATTGTGTCGATGCCTTTGGTAGTGTGCCAGAATCCACAAAGCCTGTTTCTAGATTTTGGAAGATCTTTGGCTATATGGGTATGCTTGGGGCTTTTGGGATTTTGGCGTATTATATGGTGATTGGTGGGTGGGTGATCTCATATATCGTGCATATTGTGCAAGAGGTTTTACAAGGCTTTGGGCTGGCTTTTGGAGGGCTTGATGTAAGTGTGCCTTTGCAAAAGTCCCAGACTATCGCATTTTATGAAGAGCATATAGAAAATGCTCCGTGGCAGATAAGTCTTTTTACCTTTGTGTTTGTGGCGATCAATTGGCTTATCTTGCGTAAAGGTGTCATCGATGGGATTGAGCGATCAGTGAAATATCTTATGCCTCTTTTGCTGCTCTGTCTTGTGATAATGGTAGCGCGCAATCTCACGCTAGAAG
This sequence comes from Helicobacter zhangjianzhongii, assembly GCF_030249855.1. Lineage (NCBI taxonomy): Bacteria > Pseudomonadati > Campylobacterota > Epsilonproteobacteria > Campylobacterales > Helicobacteraceae > Helicobacter > Helicobacter zhangjianzhongii. The sequence continues at coordinate 17,403 of NZ_JANURN010000004.1, read as the reverse complement.
GGGCTATGGATGGCGTTAGATTCTACCTTGTGCCAAACTTTAATGCCATTAGCGCGGAGCTTTTCTTGTATGTGATAGGGCAGGTGTTTTTCGCGCTCTCGCTGGGTTTTGGCGTGATGATCACGCTCTCTTCTCACCTTGATAAGCAGGAAAATTTGATTAAAACCTCTCTTTTTACCGGCGTGATCAACACACTCATTGCCGTGCTAGCGGGCTTTATGATATTCCCTTCACTCTTTAGTGCTAATCTCGCTCCAGATTCTGGTCCTTCGCTTGTGTTTAAGGTCTTGCCTATTGCATTTTCACATATGCACTTTGGTAATCTTTTTGCTATTGTGTTTTTTGTGCTGCTGATTATAGCGGCACTTACGACTTCTATCACGATCTATCAAGTCATCATTAGCGTATTAGAAGAGAAATTTCACCTATCGCATAATGCCGCCATAAACTCCACGCTTTTAGGGGTATTTGTGCTAGGAAATATCCCTTGTGCATTAAGCTCTTCTGTGCTTGCAGATGTGGTGCTTTGGGGGAGGGGTGTGTTTGATACATTTGATTTCCTTAGTGGGAATATCTTTTTTGTCATCACAGCCCTTGGGGCGAGTGTTTTTGTGGGCTTTGTGCTAAAAGAAGAGGCTATCCAAGAGCTATCTAATGGCACCAATGCCCCAAGGTGGCTGCTAAAAGGGTGGCTGCATTATGTGCGCTATGGTATCCCTGCAATCATCATCGCCATTTTTATCGCAGGGCTTTTAGACCTTAAGCCCACAAAGCCAGCTCGAGAGTCCAGCACACAAGCATATAATGAGCGCGGTGCTTTCTACCACCAGCCATATAAAATCGCAAGTTAAAGCAGGGAATATGACACTACAATCTCTAACACAAAAGCAGCATAATGATCTCATAGAGCGTGCGATAGAGTTTGCTGCAAGTCTGCAAGAGCGCGTGCAAGATAGTATTGCTACACACGAGAAGAGCTTCTACTACAAAATGCAGCACATCATCGAGAATCCAGAATATAAAGCTCTTTTTATGGAATTGCTAGATTCTAGTGTGCTTAGCAATAATCCCGCACATAGCCACAAGCTTATTGAGCGCATATTGCGCCGCTATGAGTTTGGGGAGTTTTTCACTCTCTATGAAAAGATGTTGCTATATATCTTCTTGCAAGTAGGGAGATATGCCCCTAGCCTTAGTGTGCCGTTTTTTATCAAGCAAATTAGAAAAGAAGCAGGCTTGATGATGCGCTTTAGTATGCCGACATCTAGCCCAAAAAGTCATATTGCTAATTACTACTTCATCGCCAAAAAGGCTCTAAGTCAAGAGATCATTAAAGACAATATCACAATGTGTAAAAAGGCATTAGACAACAGCCATATCACGCATATTTCTATCAAGCCTAGCGCGTTTTTTACCCAGATGTGGGAGGGGAGCTTTATACACTCAAGAGATGAGCTAGCAAGGAGTCTAAAAGAGCTTTTTGCCTATGCGAGCCAGCAAAGCCAAGCCCAGAATCTGCCAAAGATCATCACGCTTGATATGGAGGAGCATCGATTTTTGCAGCTTAGTGTGAGTGCCTTTATGGAAGCCCTTAGTGGATATAGCGAGCTTGAAGCAGGGATCGCGCTGCAAGCTTATATACCAGAATCTTTCTCCTATCTTATGCAGCTTTGTGATTATGCAAAGGCTAGGGTGGATTCTGGGGGTAAGCCCGTGCATATCCGCTTGGTCAAAGGCGCAAATATGCAAGCTGAGAAATTTTATGCCGCTAAGCATAATGGAAGGCTGCCGATGTTTAGCCAAAAGCTTTGCACTGATGCTAATTACAAAAAAATGCTGCATTATCTCATAGACAATGCACACTATCGCCATACTAAGCTAGGGGTGGCTAGCCATAATGTCTTTGAGCTTGCCTATGCATATATGCTTTTGCAGCATTGCGTGGAGCCAGAGTATAGGGAGCATTTTGTCTTTGAGATGAGTATGGGCATTAGTATGCAGGCAAGTAGGATTCTAGGGGAGTATCATACGCTTATGCTCTATACTCCTGTGTGTGATACTTCATCGTTTCAGGAGGCTATCGCTTATTTATTGCGCCGCCTTGATGAAAACACCGGAGAAGAAAACTTTATGGCAAGCTACTATGCGATGCGCGTGGGTGATAGTGCGTGGCAGGCGCAAAAGGCGATGTTTTTGGACTCTTTGGCATATATCCCAAAGCTCTCTTGCGCACCTATTGCTGTGCAAGATCGAGCAGCAGTGCTAGATCTGCAAAGCAGCGATGGTGTCTATGAGACTGATACGGAGTTTTTCGCCCAAGCAAATTACCAATGGCTCATCGAAGCACTAGCCCAAGAGCTACCCAAAGACACGATACAAGCCACATACATCAAAGAAGCTCAAATGCTTTATGGCTTTGATGGGAGAGAGATTAGAAAAGTGGCGTTTGCTAAGGGGTTTGATGAGAATATCGTGCCAGCTTCATTGAGTAGGCTAGAAAATCTCATAGCAATCTTTAACAAAGCCACACATCTTTTGCAAGAAAAACGAGGGCAAATAATCACAACCGCAGCCTTAGAGATTGGCAAAGTCCCTATGCAGACAGATATGGAGATAAGCGAGCTTATCACTTTGCTGCGCTTTTATCCTAAGTCATTACAAGATCTCTGTGATACGCACGCTCATACATCATTTATGCCAAAGGGTAGGGGGCTTGTGATAGGGAGTGCGCATAGTCATTTAAGCATAAGCTTCGCCCCTGTGCTTGCAAGCCTTGCTTGTGGGGATCAAGTGGTGTTTAAGCCATCATCACTTGTGATTAGCAGTAGCTATATGGTGTGTGAATGCCTATGGGAGGCTGGAATCCCGCGAGATATGCTATGTTTTACCCCTATGCAAAGAGAGGATTTTAGGCAAGCTTTGGCAAATATGCGCACAGATTTATTTGCCTTTGTCGTTGGGTTTGGGAAGGGATCAAGCCTAGAATCCATTGCCACTGCACAGCCTATGCTACCGCTTATCGCCCACCCTACTGCCACAAATGCAATGATCATCACGCAATTAGCTGATTATGATCAAGCCATTAAACACGCGATTAGCTCGGCATTTTTTTATGGAGGGGTGGGGGTTAGGAAGCTATCGGTGCTGATTGTTGAGCAAAGTGTGCTTGATGATACAGGCTTTATGCAAGGAGTGCTTGCGTGTGCTAGATCCCTACACTATGGCACGCCTTATGCACTGCAAAATGCCCTAGGTGTGGTGCTGGATTCTAATCACGCATTAGAGGCGATACAAGGGGCGTTTGCCCTAAAGCCACAGCGCGATGGGCAGTATATGGGAGCTGGTATTATCTATGCTAGTGCCAATGAGCTTAGCGCGATAGATAGGTATCTACCACTGCTTTATATCATCAAAGCCGATGATATAAAGCACGCCATAGCCCTAGCAAACACGCTAGATAGCAATATATGCGTCCTAGAATCGCGCGATGAAGATGAGTGGGTGTATTTCCGTAAGAATGCCAAAGCACACACTTTGCTTATCAATGAGCCTACAATCCACACAGCAAGCGCGAAGATCATCACGACCCCATCAGGCTCTTTGTCGCATACAATCGGCACTTACAATGATATTATCCATTTTGTGCGCCCTGTGCCAAATGCTTGTGATGAAAACCTTGCTACAAGTATCATTGAGCCAAAGTTTAAGCGGCTTTTGGCAAGCGGGGATATAGTGGATTCTAGGCGCAAGGCGTTGGAAAACGCACTCAAAAAAGCCAAGAGCTATGTGTATTACCGCAATACAGAATTTATGCTATCACACGATTGCGCACTTGAGTATGGCGCGAAGCACTTGCTAGATTATAAAGCAATTAGCACGCTTGCTTATCGAGTCAGCAGCAACGATAGCTTAGAAGATGTGCTAGGGGTCATAATCGGTGCGCAGGCGTGCAAAGTGGAGCTTATAGTGAGCTTTGAAGCAATAGATGAAGACTTGGCATTTTTGCGTGAGAATCTAGCAGGGCTTGGGCTTATAGCGAAATTTGTGCAAGAATCCTTGCAGGATTTCATCGCTAGAATCCCACAAAATGATGTCATCCGCTACCACACAAAAGCTAGTGCTATGGATTCTATCTATCAAGCAGCCGCTATTTCTCATAAGCGTATTATCCCTGATAAGCCTCTTGATAACGGCAGGTTTGAGCTGCTTTGGTATTACAGAGAGAGAGTGATAAGTATCGTGCATCATCGCTATGGAGTATTTGCTGAAAACAAGCTTGCCAAATTGCTTGAATAGTGGCTTGAGTGTGGTGATATAAAGGCTATTTTTTTAATGTGGCACGATAGATGAGCAGCCCTATGGCTACTAGGGCAAACACAAGGCTTTCAAGTAGTAAATCTTGTAAATTGTCCATAGTCAAGCTCTAGACATTGAATCTAAAGTGCAAAATATCGCCATCTTGGACGATGTAGTCCTTGCCCTCAGCGCGCATAGCCCCAGATTCTTTAGCCTTGCTCTCACCGCCATATTTGATGAAGTCTTCATAGGCTATGGTCTCTGCACGGATAAAGCCCTTTTCAAAGTCATTGTGTATCACAGCGGCTGCTTGTGGGGCTTTGGTGCCATTTTTGATAGTCCAAGAGCGCACTTCTTGCACCCCAGCAGTAAAGTAGCTAATAAGCCCTAGTGTGTAGAAGCTCGTGCGGATAATCTGCTCTAGTCCAGATTCTGCACAGCCCACAGAAGCGAGCAGCTCCTTTCTTTCATCATCATCTAAGCCTATCATCTCTTCTTCAAGCTTGGCACAGAGTTTAATGACAGGCGATCCCTTGCTTGCACCAAAATCTCGCACTTTTTTGACAAACTCATTATCGCTTTCTAGTGCGCTTTCATCAACATTTGCGCCATAGATCACTTGCTTTGCGCTAAGAAGTCGTAGCTCTTTATTAAGCGTGATGAAGTCTTGTGTGTCTTTGTGTGCAAAGTTGCTGGCTGGCTGGCTGGATTCTAGGTGGGCAAGCAGGGATCTAGCCAGCTCTAGCATAGCATTTGCTCCCTTTTGGGCTTTGCTTTCTTTCTCAAGCTTTGCAATGCGTTTTTGCACGCTTGCAATATCAGCTAGCACAAGCTCTAGCTCGATAATCTCAATATCTGCGATGGGGTCTATGCGGTTTTCTATATGGGTTATATCATCATCTTCAAAGCAGCGCACAATGTGCAAAATCGCATCGGCTTCTTTGATGTTGGCTAGAAATTGATTACCTAGCCCCTCACCCTTGCTTGCCCCCTTGACAAGCCCCGCAATATCCACAAACTCCACTTGAGAGTGCATAATGCGCTGTGGCTGCACGATTTTAGCAAGCTCTAAAAGTCTAGGATCAGGCACTTCTACAATCGCCTTGTTAGGCTCTATGGTGCAAAAGGGGTAGTTTGCTGCTTGGGCGTTTTGGGCTTTGGTCAGGGCGTTAAAAGTGGTGGATTTGCCCACATTGGGCAAGCCTACGATACCGACAGAGAGTCCCATCTACTGCTTCCTTGCTTTGCTTATCTTGCTTATATCTTGCAAGAATCTAACCCCCATTCTCACGCCTGCTCCACTTGCTCCATATGGGTTAATATCCCATTCTTTTGCCACAAACGCTGGTCCAGCGATGTCGATATGTAGCCATTTGTCCTTGTAGGATTCGCGGATAAACTCTCCTAAAAACATTCCCGCACTAATTGCCCCACCATAGCGAGATGAGCTGACATTGCTTACATCAGCAATTTTGGATTCTATAAGCTTTTTGATATGGCGGTTAAAGGGCAGGATAGCCACTAGCTCGCCAGAATCTAGCGCGCTTTGGGTGAAGTCAAGCTGGAGCTTTTGATTATAGCCCATAACACCGCTTGTATATTCCCCAAGCCCTACGACACAAGCCCCTGTGAGTGTCGCAAAATCAATAAGCACATCAGGGTCTAAATCCTGTGCATAGCTTAGGCAGTCTGCTAGCACAAGTCGCCCTTCAGCATCGGTGTTGCCTATTTCTATGCTTTTTCCCTCGCGGGAGATTAGCACATCATCTGGTTTATACGCATTGCCGCCGATCATATTCTCACACGCGCCGATAATGCCGTGTATTTCTAGGGGTAGCCCTAGCTTTTCTGCTGCAAGCATAATGCCTAGCACTGCACAGCCGCCACTTTTATCTGCTTTCATTGTTGTCATATAATCACTTGGCTTAAGGCTTAGCCCACCACTATCATAGGTAAGTCCCTTGCCTACTAGCACGACTTTTTTCTGTGGATTCTTAGGCTTATAGCTTAGGTGGATTAGGCGCGGGGATTTACTTGAGGCTTTAGCTACGGCTAAATATGCGCCCATTTTTTCCTTTTTGAGCTCTTGCTTTTTTAGGATCTTGCACGATAGATTTGTGCCTTTAATGAGATCTTGTGCGTAGTTTGCCAGATATTTTGGCGTGGCGATTTGCGGAGGGGTATTGACTAAATCACGCGTGATATTGACAGATTTAGTGATGATTTTTATCTCATCGAGTTGTTTGGAGAAGTCTTGCACGCGCTCTTTTGTAGCTCCTGCAGAATCTGTATCATAGGACTCTAGGCTGATGAGAATCTCGCGCAAAGAGCTAGGCTGCTTTTTGCTTAAGAATGTATCAAAGCTATAATCTCCAAGCAATGCTCCTAGCGTGAAAGCTGCCATTATGCTTGTATCGCTACTCTTTGGCAGTGTGTAGAATCCAATTTTGGCACTTTTAAAGGGGTAGGATTTTAGTGTTTTTACAGCGGTAGCTCCAGCTTCGCGCATAGAATCCACTTCTAGCGACCCTAGTGGGATATAGAGTGTTTTTGCTTGCTGGTGCAGCACAGGGGATTTGTGCTGGTAGGCAAGATCGTGTAGGAATTTTTGATCAATCCATTTGTGTTTGGTGTTTTTATTTATGACAAATACGATAGCGACATCGGCTTTGATAGAGGTGAAAGACTCTTTATGTGCGGATATTTTTAGCATTAGTGATCCTTTGAAGTGGTTTTGGTGATTTGGCTTTGGAGTTTATCGATTTTTTTATCGATTTTTTGCGTGCGTGATGAGAAAAACCACCACACCCCACCAAGAAATGCGCAAGCAAAAATAACAAAAATATATGGATGGGCTTTAAATAGCTGTAAAAACTCTAGAATCTTATCGCCAAAGACCCAAGCAAGCAAAATGGTGATCGCCGCCCACACCCACGCGCTGATAAGATTGATAATGGCAAATTTTAACGCAGAGTAGCGTGTGAGCCCTATGCTTATGGGGATAATGGTGCGCATACCATACATATACCGCTGGATAAAGATAATACTCCAGCCATATTTTTGCAAAAGCAAGTGTGCTAGGGCAAGTTTGCGCCTTTGCTTTGAGAGATGTGCTTGGATATAGCCTTTGTTGCAGCGACCGATGTAGAAATAAATTTGATCGCCCACAAATCCTCCAAGCCCAGCGATAAAAATCGCAAGCCAGACATTTAAATGCCCCGTGTGGCTAGCAATACCGGCAAAAATCAATCCAAGTTCGCCTTCTAAAATACTCCAGCAAAACAAAATCACATAGCCCCAATCTGCTACATAATTTTCCCATAAATTTACAATTGCTTCTTCTAGGGAGAAGTCGGATTTCATCATATATGTTACAAGCCCACCAACTAGCACAAGAAGAAATGTGCCAATAATAATGCTTTTGTAGTGCTGTTTGAGTGCTTTCATCAGCAGTCCAATATATTCATAAAGTTTGTTGTAAGCTTTTTGTGTCCTTCTAGCTCAACTAGGCGGATTAAGAAGCACGCCTCTATGCACTCTCCACCAGCTTTTTCAATAAGCTTAATACTTGCAGCAGCAGTCCCACCTGTGGCGAGCAAATCATCGACAAGCACGACTCGCGCCTTTTCTCCACGCTCCTGCACACTTGCAAAGGCATCTTGGTGGATTTCTAGCGTATCTGTGCCATATTCTAAGGCATATTCTTGCGAGTAGGTTGCAAATGGGAGTTTGCCCTTTTTCCTAACGGGGATAAAGCCAACCCCCAAGGCATAAGCTAGCGCAGATCCAAAAGTAAAGCCCCTAGATTCTATCCCCACAATATGTGTGATGTTTTGATTCACATAGCGAGCTTTCCAAAAGGCGATAATCTTGTGTAGGCACTCTGCATTCTCTAAGATTGTAGTGATGTCATAAAATAAGATTCCGGGCTTTGGATAGTCTGGGATCTCTCGCAAAGTATTGCGGACTTGTGTGCTAAGCTCTTGTAGGTTTTGTGCGTTTGCCATAGTGTTCCTTTGCGTGTGGATTGAGATTATAGCGATTACAACAAGGCTTCGATTTTTTGCTCTAGGTCTTTTATGCGCGTGCGGTATTTATCTGTCTCGACACGATATTGTGAATTACGCTGCTTGAGCGTTTTGATCTCATTGCGCAAGGAATTCATCTCTTGCGTGAGAATATCGATATTTCCTAGTGCGCGTTGTAGTTGTAATTGATGCTTTTGGATAAGGATTTCGGCTTCTTGGAGTGTGAGTTTCATCGCTGCGGCATTATGCTCGGCTTTTCTCGCCACGGATTTATAAAACATCGTTTTTGAGACCATATACAGCACAAAAAGGACAAAGATTGTGCCAGCAAACCACTTTAACGCTAGATCCATATTAGCTCCTATCGAGTTTCCCCACACGGCAGATGTGTCGCCCGCCTTCAAACTCTGTGTGTAAAAATGCTTCAAGCATAGATTCTACTTCGCCCTCACCGCTTATGCGCGCCCCAAGACACAAGACATTAGCGTCATTGTGCTTGCGTGTGATTTGTGCCATATATGCGCTTGTGCAAAGTGCAGCGCGAATACCGGAGAATCGATTGGCACTCATACTCATACCTATGCCACTGCCACAGATCAAAATCCCCCTTGCTTGCTCGCCTGCTTCAAGCACGCGCTCGCAAAGTAGCTTGGCATAATCAGGATAATCCACTCTCTCTTGCTTATCGACCCCCAAATCGCACACTTCATAGCCATTTTGTAAAAGCCACTGCTTGATAAAATGCTTTAATGAGAATCCAGCGTGATCGCAAGCTATAAAAATCATTCATTTCTCTCTTATAGTGGTAGCAAAAATCGCAGAAGCATTGTAGCAGGATAAAATAAAATGCTAGATAAACTTGGGATAAATAATATGACAAAGACAATAAGCATTCCATAAGGGGCGATGAATTCTAGGAATTTAGCAAATGTGTAGAGCCTAAATTTCAGCGCGGCAAAAAGCAGGGCTTGAGAGCCATCAAGAGGGGGGATTGGCAGGAGATTAAAGACACATAGCACGACATTGTATTGGATAAGATATAAGAGTAGTAGCACAGAAATGCTGCCAACAAGGCTTTGCATACTCAAATCAAGTATATCGCTAAAAAGCAGCATAGAAGCAAAGAGGGCTAAGGCTAGATTGTAGCTCACACCCGCTAGAGCCACGCCGATAGCCGCTCCATAGCCACGAGAATGGATAATGGAGCGTATATCAATAGGCACAGGCTTTGCCCAGCCAAAGAGAAAGGGAGCTTGCGCGATAAAGAGCACAACAGGGACGATAATCGAGCCTAGTAGATCGATATGCTTGATAGGATTTATGCTAAGTCGCCCAGCGTGCTTGGCAGTAGGATCTCCATAGTGGTAAGCCACAAGCCCGTGCATAATCTCGTGCCCTATAATGCTTATAAGCAGGGCTACTGCCATTATGATGATTTGCAAAGCGTGCTGGGATAGAGAATCTAGCATAGAATCCACCACAAGAAGCTATTTGGATACGATATGCCTAGAATCTATCGTAGCGGACTTTGCGGTATTGGCGATAGGCAAAAGATTTTGATTATGGCTGTTTGCATACTCTTTGGCTAGCTCTTCTATACCATCTATGCCTTTAAACATTCTCTCCCATCGGATACTATATCGCTGCTTGGGGTCATAGGTCGCCCCAGATTCTATACTATCAGCGAGATTCATACTAAAGTAGATAAACCACGGCTTGCCGATGATGTTTTTGTATGGCACACTGCCCCAAAATCGCGAGTCTTCACTATTATTGCGATTATCCCCGATCATAAAAAACTCATCTTCAGCGATTTTCTTGTAGAAAAAGCCTATTTGTCCATTTTGGATTATGGGCTCCATAGCGATTCCGCGCGTTTTTGGTGTGTATTGATAGGGCGATCTATTGGCAAGCAAAGCACCTTGATAGAGCGCGCTCATCTCAAAAAACGCCGAATGCCCGCCATCATTATTGACCCCAAAATGCGTGGCAAAATACGGATCAAAGACAAAAAGTTTGCCCTGCACTTCTATGAGATTTTCGCCTTTATAATGCTCTAGCACATAATCATTACCCTCTTTTGGGTGCAGATATAGCCCATTTGGTGTGAAGACTACTTCATCACCGCCAACAGCAAAGGTGCGCTTGACATAGTATTGCTTGGGGCTATGTGGTGGGATAAAGATCACAATATCGCCTCGTTTGGGGCGTTGCCCTTCGATAATGTGTCCATTATCTTTAAGATCGGGGAAGACGGGTAGCTCTACCCACGGGATTCTAGGGATAGGGATACCATAGCTAAATTTTTTGACAAACAAAAAATCTCCTTCAAAGAGTGTGCCGACCATCGAGCGAGAGGGGATCACAAAGGCTTGAGCGATAAAAAATATCAACAACAGCACGATGATAATTGTCCCTGTCCAGCTGGAGACAAAGCGCATTAAAGTAGCAAAAAGAGTTTTCATCATAAATCCTTATTGTTGAGATAGTGTGCGCAAGCGATAGGCTTTTAGTGTGTTTTCTAAGAGACTTGCGATAGTCATAGGTCCTACACCTCCGGGCACAGGCGTGATGAAGCTAGCCTTTTTAGCGACATTGTCAAAATCCACATCGCCTACAAGCTTGCCGGATTCTAGGCGGTTTATGCCTATGTCAATCACCACTGCGCCTTCTTGGATCATCTCTGCGCGCAAGAGATTTTGCTTGCCCACGCCCACACATACAATATCCGCGCGTTTGGTATAAAGGCTAAGATCTTGTGTGTAGATATGGCAGAGACTAATAGTCGCATTAGCATTATGCATAAGCGCGGCAAGCGGTTTGCCGACGATATTACTCGCGCCGATGATGGCGACATTTTTGCCTTTAGGGTCGATTTTGTAATGCTCTAAAAGCCGCATAACGCCTAGCGGAGTCGCAGGGGCGAAGCTAGAATCCATTTGCGTATTTGTCTGGATTCTACCGACATTGAGCGGGTGGAAGCCATCGACATCTTTTTCTGGGGTGATGGATTCTAGGATTTTAGCGGTATCAATATGCTTTGGCAGTGGGAGCTGCACTAAGATCCCATCGACATTATCATCGGTGTTTAATGTGCGGATATGTGCTAGTAGCTCGCTTTCTTGTGTGGATTCTGGGAGATTTAGCACACTGCCATCGATCCCGACATTTTTGCAGGCTTTGGCTTTCATCGTAACATACGCAAGCGATGGCGCATCATTGCCCACGAGAATCACGACAAGCTTTGGTGCTCTGGGTAGGCTCATCACTTGGGATTGTATGGTTGCTTGGATATGAGCAGAGAGAGATTTGCCATCAAGAAGCGTCATTAAATGCCTTTATATGCCGAGCGCGGCGGATTTGAAAAAGTGTGCTATTATACTTGAAAAATCTTAAAAGGCAGAATGATTGCTATGAAAAATCTCTATCGTGCTTGTGCCTTGCTCTTGGCGTGGCATACTCTAGCTCTAGCGGATTCTAGCGAGGGATCTGCTAGCACACAAACCGCTTTAGAATCCATCGCACAAGAGGTAGAATCTAGCGTGCAAGATAGCAGTCAGGATTCTACTCAAGATACAGATGGCTTCATCACACCGCAAGAATATGGCGCAAATCTCTATGAAAATCCGCGCGGCATTGGCTGCGTAAAATGCCACGGCAAAGACGGCGAGGAGACTCTGCTGGCTTCTTATGTCCATAAGGGCAAGCAGCGGCATATCATCGTCCCGCGGATCAATAATCTTGCCTTTGAGACATTTAAAGTCGCCCTTAGTAAAGATAGCGGCGTAATGCCTAAATACAATCTCACAGATGAAGAAATCAATGCGATTTATCTCTACATCACATCGCGCAATAAGACATTTCGCTAGCAGATATGCGAGATAAAGTCGCAGCAAAAAAGGAGAGTTATGGGGTCATTGGCATTAGCATTGAAATATCGCCCAAAGGTATTTAGCGATCTAGTAGGGCAGGAGACGATTTCGCAAACGCTTTCTATGGCATTGGATAAAGATCGCATTGTGCATGCGTATTTGTTTAGTGGCTTGCGTGGGAGCGGGAAGACAAGCTCGGCTAGAATCTTTGCGCGCGCACTAGAGTGTGAAAAAGGACCGACAAGCACGCCTTGTGGCGAGTGTGCGACTTGTGTGGCTACACTCGATGGGAAAAACATCGACATCATCGAAATGGACGCTGCTTCAAACAGAAGCATTGATAGTATCCGCGATTTGATTGAGCAGACAAAATATGTCCCCACAATGTCTAGGTATAAGATTTTTATCATCGATGAGGTGCATATGCTCACAAAAGAAGCATTTAATGCCCTGCTAAAGACACTTGAAGAGCCCCCAGCGTATGTGAAATTTATCCTAGCGACCACTGATCCACTCAAGCTCCCTGCTACGATTCTAAGCCGCACGCAGCACTTCCGCTTTAAAAAAATCCCCCACAAAGCCATTATCGCGCATTTGGAGATGATTTTAGAAAAAGAGGGCGTGGGCTATGAAAAGGGCGCGCTTGATATTATCGCGCGTAGTGGTGGGGGCAGCTTGCGAGATACGCTCACCCTCACAGATCAAGCGATAAATTATTGTGATAAATATTTGACAATCGATCAAGTAACGCAAATGCTAGGCATTGTTGATCCTAAGAGTTTGCGCGATTTTTTCTCTAGTATTATGCACGATGATGAGCAGGGCGTGGTGCGTGCGCTAGAGATTTTGGGCGAGTATGAGTGCGAGATGATTATCGATGAGATGCTGCTCTTTCTTAAAGATATGTTGCTAGGCGGGAGCAAGGAGTTTTCTCTGCTTGTGATCGATCGATTTTTGGGGATTTTGAGTCAGGCAAAGAGCTTGCTAAACCTTAACCCAGATGGGGCGTTTGTGCTGCTGCTAATGAGTCTAAAAATGCGCGAGGCGATGAAGCTGCAAGAGATTAGTGAAGCGATCAAAAACCTAGAATCTAGTATTGCTCTAGAATCCACTTTTGAAAAACAAGCTGAAACATCACAAAGCGTAGCTTCTTTAGAAAACAAGCAAAGCGATGTTTCTTTAGAAAAAGTGGATTCTACTTCCGCAGAATCTATGGATTGCCACGCGGTGCAAGCACCGCTCGCAATGACAGAAAACAACACTGCTAGTAAAAAAGTGGATTCTAGTCCAAGTCCCAAGCACCCCCAAATGTATCAGCAGGCATTCCACCAGCTTATAAGCAAAATCGCCGATCGCTCCTATGAGCTTGGCGAAGCATTTCGGCGATCTATTGTGTTTGAGCAGTTTATCCCAGCAAGTGAGCCAAGCCAGAGTGGGACATTGATTTGGCAAAGTAGTGGAGATGAGCAGGATAGGTCGTTGTTGCGCCAGCATTTTGGGCTTATCCGTGGATTTGTGCAAGATATATTTGCCCCTCAAAGCCACACGCCAATTGTCATTAAAAACGCAAGCACACCAGAATCTAGCCAAGCCCCTAAGCCAGCCCAAGAGTCTAGCCCTAGTGTAGCTAGTGATACCACGCAAGCGAGCAATGCCGCACAAGAGCTAGATTCTAGCAAAGAGCCTAAAAAGCTAAAGCCTAGTGATCTTATCTTGTATAGCACACACGAGATAAGACCAGATCATATTAGCGAGGCTGTGTGTGATGAGGTGCCTTGGGAGAGAGAAGAAGTGCCGCTAAATCTCCCTGCAAGCTTTGCTATGGAGCAAAAAGTGGATTCTACTACCTCCCAGACTACACAAGAAAGCTGCCATACCACCCCTAGCCACAATGCAAGTGCCTCTAAAGACTCTGCCACACCACAAGAAGTCACCGCGACTAGCGACACGCCTACAAACGACCCCATTGCAGACCCTATCACAGAGGCATTTAAGCACAATAATCAAGCCCTAATTGGCGGGATCAAGCAGCATTTTGGCGCGAAAAGTATGATCATAGAAGCAAGCTCAAAATGATGTTGCAGCCCTATATGCAGTGTCGCGCCAAGTGCAGTGAGCTAGGATCCGTGGCACAAGAGATTCTAAGCTTGGGTAAAGATGTGATTATCCTAAGTGGTGCGGTAGGCAGCGGGAAAACGACACTTACACAAGCCCTCCTTGCTAGCCTAAGACACTCTAGCGTAGGATCTATAAAAGTGGATTCTAGTGTGCAAGCCACTTCGCCCACCTTTAGCCTAATGCACGACTATGGCGGAATGTATCACTATGATTTGTATCGCCGCACAAATGAAGAAGTGCTACAACTTGGGCTTTTAGACTGGCTTAGTGAGAGTGGGGTGCATTGTATTGAGTGGGGGGAGGAGCTACTGCCTTTGCTGCTAGAATGCGGCTTTGAATGCGTGCTAGTAAGGATTCTAAGCACCACGAGAAGCGATGAGAGAGTGTATGAAATCTCTGTGTAGTTTGAAGTTTAAGACAAGAGATTATACAATGCCCCAAAGCCGATACCAAAGCCAACTCAAAGGGGAAGCGTGCCTACACAAGATATAGCACAGGGTGGATTTGCGCAGCATATCCTAGAAGCCAAGCACCTTGCCAAACATATCAAAAAAACAAAAATCGTCAATGATGTCTCCATTGAAGTAAGAAGCGGGGAGGTAGTGGGGCTGCTTGGACCAAATGGAGCAGGCAAGACCACGACTTTTTATATGATTTGCGGCTTGTTGCAGCCAAGTAGCGGAGAAGTGCTACTTGATGGCAAGAATCTAGCAAACTACCCCCTACATAAGCGATCTAATATGGGCATAGGCTATCTGCCGCAAGAATCAAGTATTTTTAAGGATTTAAGCGTAGAGGATAATCTCGCCCTCGCCGCGGAAGCGACCTTTCGCACAGCTAAAGCAAGAGAGCATAAAATCGAGCAAATGCTAGAAGCATTTAATATCGAGCCTATTCGCGCGAGGAAGGGGCTTAGTCTATCTGGTGGTGAAAGGCGGCGCGTAGAGATCGCACGCGCACTTATCAAAGAGCCGAAGTTTATCCTGCTTGATGAGCCATTTGCTGGCGTTGATCCTATCGCGGTGATTGATATACAAAAGATCATTTCTACGCTGACAGATATGGGCATAGGTGTGCTTATCACTGACCACAATGTCCGCGAGACACTCTCTGTGTGTGATCGCGCGTATGTGATAAAGTCTGGCACCTTGCTTGCAAGCGGTAATGCTGAAGAGATTTATGGTAATGCGCTTGTTAGGAAGTATTATTTAGGTGAGCATTTTAAGGCATAGGATAGGGCGTGGCAGTAGCTGGTGGGACAAGACTTCGGCAAAGCGTTAAGGGCAAGCTCTCTACAACGCTCAAAAGCTGGCTACCGATTTTGCAGAGTGATTTGTTTGAAGTAGAAGATATTTTAAAAGAATATGTGAAAGAAAATCCTTTCATAGCATTGCAGTCGCCTTTAAGCAAGGACTTTAGCTCGGCATTTCGCAGACTGCCGCAAAGCACAAGAGCTAGTAGCAGTGATAAAATCGAGCAGCTAACCATAGCCCAAGATAGTTTGTATGACAATCTCTACCGCCAGATCTGCCCGCCACTCTTCCCCACAGAGCTTAGTGCGATGATCGCTTTTGACATTATCGAGGGCATTAGCGCGGAGGGCTACTTCCAAGAAGATAGCGAGCTAGCAGCCAAACGGCTAGAAGTAAGCGTGGAAGAATACGAGAGCGTGCGCAAGCGATTTTGCTTCCTAGAGCCGCGCGGAGTGGGGGCAAGAGATGTGGTGGAGAGCTTTTGCTTCCAGCTAGAGGCAAGCGAGGTGGATAATGCGACTTATGAGCTTTGTGCGCAGATCATCACCAAGCTTGATATGCATCACACTTTTAGGAAGCACCCCAAATACAACGAAGCTATGCGCGTTATACGCAGTTTTAAAAACCCTCCCGCGCTAGATTTTGCCCACGAAGAGTCCTACAAAATCCCTGATATTTTTATCTTTGAAGAAGATGGCAATATCATTGTGCGCACAAATGATGAGTGCTATCCCATCATCACCTTGGATAGAAATATGCTAGACCAGCAGCGGTTTGATCGGCAGTTTGCTCGTGCGCACAATGATAGTCAAGCATATATAAAATCTAAAGTCAAAGAGGCAAAGGATCTCATCGATGCGCTTGAGATGAGAAAAGCCACGATCAAAAAGGTGGGGCTTATGATTGTGGATTATCAATATGACTTTTTTACCGGTGGGGAGATGAAGCCTATGAAGCTTAAAGACATTGCCCAGGAGCTAGGCTACGCACCAAGCACCATTTCACGCGCGATTTCCAACAAATACCTAGAATGCTCGCGCGGCGTGTTTGCGATTAAGAGCTTTTTTACCACGGCGATTGATGGCGATGTGAGCAATGCTTCTATCAAGGACTTTTTGTTAGAGATTATCAAGAGCGAGAACAAGAAAAAGCCCTTAAGTGATGTGAAGATTTTATCGATGATTGAGGAGCGATTTGGGCTAAAAATCGTGCGCCGCACCATCACCAAATACCGCCAGCAGCTTAATATCGCCAGCTCAAGCGAGAGAAAAAGACTCTATGAAATGAGCGTGTAGGCATAGTGGATAGGTGGATCTAAGACTTTCAAGCCCCTTTATCATCGCAAGCGAGTGAGAGAGAAATCGCCCATTTTATCATCGCGAGACTTGCGCTAGCAAGTCGTGGCAAAGCGAAGTTTTTAGTATCCATAGCCTTTCTATCATCGCGAGCCTTGCGCTACGCTGCCCCTCTATCATCGCGAGCCGATGTATCGGCGCAGCGATCCATAATTTTGCGCTAGCAAAATAACCTTTACTAGAATCCACTTTTTGAAAAGTGGATTCTAGTAATAAACGCCAAAAATGTAAAAAGTGGATTCTAGGATTGAAGCCCAAATTCTGTCATTGCGAGATTTGCGTGGCAAATCGTGGCAATCCACAATCAAAAATTGGATTCTAGGGAAATGTTAAAAATGTAAGGGGAAAAATTAAAAAAGTGGATTCTGGTGTGAAAGCTCTCTCTACGATTCAGTCTCCCTTAACGCAAAAAGCTTACTCTGTTTTATCCGCAAAAAGAAAACAAGGGACACCGCTCGGCGCAAGCCGATGTTTCTTTAGA